>JAXDMI010000001.1:0-2503 GCA_034666145.1 Myxococcales bacterium
GGCGGCGGTTCTCCGCTCGACGTCGGCAAGCTCGTCGCGCTCAAGGTCACGCACGACCGCCCGCTCGCCGATTACGACGACGCGACCGGCGGCGACAGGTTCATCACGTCGAACATCCCGCCCATCATCAACGTGCCGACCACGGCGGGCACCGGTAGCGAGGTCGGTCGCTCGGGCGTCGTCACGCTGAAGGCGACGGGCCGCAAGACGGTCATCTTCTCGCCGTACCTCATGGCGAAGGCCGCCATCCTCGATCCCGAGCTCACGGTGTCGATGCCGCCGCGTGTCACGGCCGCCACCGGGTTCGACGCGCTCACGCACTGCATCGAGGCGTATCTGTCGCTCGGCGATCATCCGATGGCCGACGGCATCGCGCTCTCCGGCATCGAGCTCTGTGCGAAGCACCTCCCGCGCGCGGTGGAAGCCGGCGCGGATCTCGTGGCCCGCGGCGCGATGATGAAGGCCGCGATGATGGGCGCGGTCGCGTTCCAGAAGGGCCTCGGCGTGTGTCACTCGCTCGCGCACCCGCTGTCGTCGGAGAAGAACCTCCATCACGGCCTCGCCAATGCGCTGTGCCTCCCCGCGGTCTGCGATTTCAACAACGTCGCCGTCCCGGATCGCATCGAGCGCGTCCGTCGTCTCGTCGACCTCACCTCGACGAGCCTCTCGAATGCGCTGCGCGCCATGCGCGAGAAGATCGGTCTACCGAGCGGTCTCTCCGCCGAGGGCGTCACCAAAGGCGACATTCCCAAGCTCGCCGACAAGGCGATGGAAGACGCCTGCAAGGCGCTGAACCCCCGGACCGTCACCCGGGACGACATCGTGAAGCTCTACGAGCTCTCGCTGTAGCCCTCTCTCTACCCCCCGGGCGCCGGCACGAAGTCTGCTAAGCTCGCGCCCGTGCTGCCCGAGAAAAAGCAGGTCCTGATCGTCGACGACGAGCCGAATCTGCGGAAGATCCTCGCCGCTCAGCTCTCCCGCGACGGCTACGAGGTCATGCTTGCCGAAGACGGCGAGCAGGGCCTCTCGATGCTCCGCGAGCATCACATCGATCTCGTCGTCACCGATCTGAAGATGCCCAAGGTCGACGGCATGACGCTGCTCCGCGAGGCGCTGCGCGAGACGCCCGATCTCCCGATCGTGATGATCACCGCGCACGGCACGGTCGACACCGCGGTCGAGGCCCTCAAGCTCGGCGCGTTCGACTACCTCACGAAGCCGTTCGACAAGGACGAGGTCCGCCAGGTCGTCGCAAAGGCGCTGAAGACGCGCGCGCTTGCGCAAGAGGAAGCCACCACCGAGCCGCTCGGCGCGACGAAGGATCCCGGCGCTCGCTTCGGCATCATCGGGTCGTCGCCCGGGCTCACCGATCTCTACGCCGTGCTCGAGCGCGTCGCCGACACCCCGACCACGGTCCTCATCACCGGCGAGAGCGGGACCGGCAAGGAGCTCGTCGCTCGCGCGCTGCACGAGCACTCCACGCGCAAGGACAAGCCGTTCATCAAGGTGAACTGCGCGGCCATCCCGAAGGAGCTCATCGAGAGCGAGCTGTTCGGTTACGAGCGCGGCGCCTTCACAGGCGCGGTCTCGAGCAAGCCGGGTCGCTTCGAGCTCGCCAACGGCGGCACGCTCTTCCTCGACGAGGTCGGCGAGATCCCCGTCGAGATGCAGGTGAAGCTCCTGCGCGCGCTCCAGGAGAGCGAGTTCGAGCGCGTCGGCGGCATCAAGACCATCCACGTCGACGTGCGCCTCGTCGCCGCCACCAACCGCGATCTCAAGAAGCTCATCGCCGCGAGCGCGTTCCGCGAAGACCTCTTCTATCGCCTCAACGTGGTGTCGATCCGCCTGCCCGCGCTGCGCGAGCGCGAGACCGACATCCCGCTGCTCGTCGAGCACTTCCTCGCGAAGTTCAACGAGCGCCTCAAGAAGCAGGTCAGCGGGGTCGAGCCCGAGGCCCTCGACATCCTCTCGGCCTACGGCTGGCCCGGTAACATCCGCGAGCTCGAGAACGTCATGGAGCGCTCGGTGCTCTTCTGCGACGCGCAGAAGCTCCGCGTCGAGGATCTCCCCGGCGAGCTCCGCGGCAGCGCCGGCGGCTCCGTCGCGCCGCCCACCTCCGACGCGACGAGCGGTGACATCCCGCTCTCCGCCGAAGGCGGCCTCAAGGAGCACGTGAAGGTCGCGATGAGCCGCCTCGAGCGCGACCTCGTCAGCCGCGCGCTCAAGCAGACCAGCGGCAACGTCACGCACGCGGCGCGCCTCCTCAAGATCTCTCGCAAGGGGTTGCAGCTCAAGATGAAGGAGCTGGGGCTCCGCGAGGGGATCGGCGAGAAGGGCGATTGAAGGCGACACGCGCCGCGGGTTGGCTCGGGGCCTGGCTGGGCGCCGCCGTCATGCTGGCGGGGTGCTCGTCGTGCCGTCGTGCACCCGATCCCGATCCCAACGGCGGCTCGTCGTCGTCCGACTCGGGGCGGCAAACCTCGGGCGCCATCGTCATCCGTCC
>JAXDMI010000002.1:0-4724 GCA_034666145.1 Myxococcales bacterium
ATGAGTGAACGCACCCCGAAGACCGTCCTCGTCACCGGCGCCTCGAGCGGCATCGGTCGCGCCCTCGTGCTCGAATTCGCGAAGCGCGGCGCCCACGTGATGGCGTCGGCGCGTCGCGAGAGCGAGCTCGCATCGCTGTGCGCCGAGGTCACCGCGAACGGCGGCCGGTGCTCTTTCACGGTGTGCGACGTGAGCGATCCCGAAGCCGCCGCCGAGCTGGTGCGAAAGGCCGAGCGCGATCTCGGCTCACTCGACATGCTGGTCTCCAACGCCGGCGTCGGTGGCTCGACGCACTCGTCGCGCCTCGACGTCGCCAGCGTGTCGCGGATGATCGACGTCAACGTGCGCGGAGCCATCGCGCCCATGATCGCCGCCATCCCGATCATGATGGGGCAGAAGCATGGGCAGCTCGTCGGCGTCTCGAGCCTGGCCGGTCGTCGCGCGCTGCCCACCGCCGCCGTCTACAACGCGACGAAGGCCGCGCTGAGCACGTTCCTCGAGGGCCTCCGCATGGATCTCGAGCCCGCGGGCATCCTCGTCACCGACGTGCAGCCCGGGTTCGTCGCGACCGACATGACCGCGAAGAACAAGTTCAAGATGCCGTTCCTGTGGGATCCCGAGCGGGCGGCGACGCACATCGCCGATCGCCTCGAGAGCGGTCCGCGCATTCTCGCGTTTCCGCTCCCGATGGATCTTCTCACGCGCTTCGCGCAGCACCTTCCGTACTCGGTGCATTCGTGGGCGACGCGCCGTCTCGCCGGCAATCGCTGAGCGAGCGACTACGACCCGAGCGAAGAGACGAAGAGCTCGTCGAGGTCCGATGCGCCGGCGGGCGGCTTCTTGCCTTCGGCGTCGAACCGCGTGCGCGAGAGCGCAGCCAGCTCGAGAGCGACGCGCCGGAGGTCCGTGTCGTCGATGCCGATCCGCACGCGATTCGTGCGAAGCCACGACAACGCCACGAGATCGCAGGCGAGCTCGGTGAGCGCGGGCTCGTCGAACGGCCCGTGATTGTGGAAATGGGCCCAGTCATGGAGGCCCCACACGAGCGCGCGGAGCGAAGCGGCGGCTACCCAGAACAGCGTGCTCGGCTTCACGCGGCGCTCGAAGAGGAGGTCGGTAGCGTCGTCGATCGCGTACGGAGCGAGCGCCCATTCGTCGACGAGCCCGTAGCCCTTCGCATGGAAACGTGCGAGCTCACGGGGCAGAAACGTGGAGTCTGCACCATCTCGGAACACGAAGACCAGGTCCGCGGGGTTCTGCGCGTCGATGGTCATGCTCTTGTCGAGCTGACGCGATGTCGCGGGCCTGCGCCACTCGAGGACGTCGCTCTCGCACCAGGCCCATGCATCGAACACGCTGTCCATCGCGACGCCGATGCGTTCGAGGGAGCACGGAACCGTCGGCGTGGCGAGCGAGATGGTGACCACGCCTGACAGCGATGAGACGTTCACGACCGGCGACACTGGCAGATGTCGAAAAGGCGCGCTAGAAGGAGGAGGGGTTGATGACTCAACTGTTGCCGCCGAAGAAGGAGGTCGCGCTCGCTCTCTTGGAGAGATCGAACGTCGACGTGTACCTCGACCCTCGAGCAAAGGGTGTCGTGGTGCCGCCGCAGTTCCGTAAGGAGCCGCGTCTCATCCTCAAGATCGGCCTCAACATGCCGGTCCCGATCCCGGATCTGCGCCTCGACGACGACAGCATGAGCTGCACGTTGTCGTTCAACCGCTCGCCTTTCTACTGCGTCGTTCCGTGGACCAGCGTGTTCGCGATGGTCGGAGAGGACGGACGCGGGATGGTCTGGCCGGACGACGTTCCGCAGGAGCTGGCCGTGAAGGTCGTCGACCCCGACCAGGGTGCGCATCAAGGTGCGCCGGCGGGAGCCTCTTCCACCGACCGCTCCGATCGCGCGGGCGGCAACGCGACCGGTGCGACGGCGTCTCCGGCGTCCAAGAACAAAGGCGAGAGCTCGCGACGCGCATCGGCCCGTGACCGCAACGAGAAGGCACAAGCCGACGAAGCGGCGGCCGAGCGACCTGTCTCCTCACGAAGCGGTGGCGGCAAGCGAAAGAAGAAGAAGGAAGAGGGAGCCCCGGCGCGTCCCGTCCTCGTGGCCGTTCCGCCGGTCACGCCCGTGCCTACGCTCCCCGTGCCGTCGGATGCCGCGGAGCCGGCCATGCGCCGGAGCGAGGCGTCCGGCAGCGAGCGTCCGCGTGAGATCCGGCAGCCTCCAGAGTCGCGTCGTCCGAGCAATCCCGATGGCTCGCGCATTCGTGACGGCGTGTCCGCGGTTCCGACGCGCCCGCGTCCGGGCGCTCGACCTCCTCCTGGACACGGTGCCCCCGTCGACGGCCCCGCGCGTCCCAAGCGCGAGCTGCCGCCGTACCTGCGCGTCGTCAAGTAGACGCGGCCTTTTCGCAGCGCAAGAGTGTATGTAGAGGGCACTCTCTCGTGAGCGCAGCGCCTTCGAAGACCAAGCGGCCGAAGCGGTCGAGCAAGCTGCCGTTCGTCGCTGCGGGAGTGCTCGCGCTGGTCGTGCTGCTCGACTTCTTCCTGCGGGACCTCATCCCGGACAGCTCGATCCGCCAGCTCCTCATGCTCGCGGCATGCAACGTGCTCGTCGCGCTGTCGCTCAACATCATCAACGGCATGGCGGGGCAGTTCTCGATCGGCCACGCGGGCTTCATCGGCATCGGCGGCTACACGAGCGCGGTGATGGCCTCGCATCTCCATCTCGCGCTGGGCGGCGGCGAACCGACGTTCGCGAAGTCGTTCGTCGTCGTTCCGCTGTGCCTCGCAGCATCGGCGGGCATGGCCGGGATGTTCGGCTTCATGGTCGGCCTCCCGAGCTTGCGCCTCAAGGGCGACTACCTCGCCATCGTGACGCTCGGCTTCGCAGAGATCTTCCGCCTCGTCATCGCCACCGCGCAAGCGAGCGACGCCGGCTCGAAGGGCGGCATCTTCACCAAGATCGGCAGCGCCATCTCGAGCCTCGGCGGTCAGAACGGCTATCAGGGCATCGCGAATCAGGGCGTTCCGCTCTATGCCGGACCGTTCTGGGTCTTCGGCCTCGCGTTCGTGCTCGGCGTCATCGCGTGGCGCATCAAGTTCAGCGGCTGGGGGCGCGCCCTGCGCGCGCTCCGCGAAGACGAGATCGCCGGCGCGGCCGTCGGTGTCGATCCCACGCGTTACAAGGTGACCTCGTTCGTGCTCGCCGCGGTCGGTGCCGGCATTGCAGGCGGCCTCCTGGCGCTCATGCGCGACGGCACGCCCACCGTCAATCCCGACAACTACAACTTCGCCGCCTCGTTCGACGCCATCACGATGGTCATTCTCGGCGGCTCCGGCAGCGTCACCGGATCGGCCATCGGCGGCGTGTTCATCACGTTCACGATCAAGGCCATCGAGCTGCTGCAGAGCACGAGCATCGTCCAGGATCTCCGCCGCAGCATCGAGGGCCTCGATCTCAACGCGCTCCGCATGATCATCTACGCGATGGTGCTCGTGGCGCTCATGATCCTCCGCCCCGAAGGCCTCCTCGGCGAGCGCGAGCTGTTCCAGAAGAAGCGCCCGAAGGTAAAGGTCTGAGCGTGGACCTCGTCCTCGAGCACGTGACGAAGAACTTCGGCGGTCTCCGCGCCGTCGGCGACGTCAGCTTCACCGTGAAGGAGAGGTCGATCTTCGGTCTCATCGGCCCGAACGGCGCAGGGAAGACCACCGTCTTCAATCTCATCACCGGCGTCTACAAGCACGACGAAGGAACGATCCGCTTCGGCAACAAGGACCTGAAGCCGCTCAAGCCCGCGCAGATCGCCGCCGTCGGCATCGCGCGCACGTTCCAGAACATCCGTCTCTTCTCGCAGCTCACGGTGATCGAGAACCTGCTCGTCGCGTGCGAGCTGCAGAAGCGCGCGCACCTCGCCGCCGCCGTGCTGCGCCTCCCCGTGCACTACGAGGACGAGATCGCGATGAACGAGCGCGCGCACGAGCTGCTCCGCGTCTTCGATCTCGAGGATGTCGCCGAGGAGCCTTCCACGTCGCTTCCGTACGGCAACCAGCGCCGGCTCGAGATCGCGCGCGCGATGATGCTGAAGCCGAAGCTGCTCCTCCTCGACGAGCCCGCCGCCGGCATGAACTACGGCGAGGCCGAGGGGCTCAAGACGCAGATCCGCTGGCTGCGTGACACGTTCGATCTGTCGGTGGTGCTCGTCGAGCACAACATGCAGGTCGTCATGGGCGTCTGCGAGGACATCCACGTCCTCGATCACGGCGAGACCATCGCGCACGGCACCGCCGACGAGGTCCGCAAGCATCCCAAGGTGCTCGCCGCCTATCTCGGCGAGGACGACGACGAAGAGCCCGCGCCTTCGTCGAACGCAGAGGCAGAGGCCTGATGCGCGTCGCCCATCCCACGCGGCCCGCGAGCAAGGTGGCCGACGGTGCACCGCTCCTCGAGCTCGAGGACGTGAAGGTCGCGTACGGCGGCATCAAGGCGCTCAAGGGCGTGAGCCTGAAGGTGTTCCCCGGCGAGATCGTGGCGATGATCGGCGCGAACGGCGCCGGCAAGACCACCACGTTGAAGAGCGTGATGGGGCTCCTGCCGCTGACCAGCGGGACCATCCGCTTCGGCGGCAACGTGATCTCGGGACAGGCCCCCGAAGACCTCGTCGCCGCCGGCATCTCGCTCTCGCCCGAGGGCCGCGCGATCTTCCCGAACCTCACCGTCC
>JAXDMI010000003.1:0-25534 GCA_034666145.1 Myxococcales bacterium
ATCTGACCGCCGTGATGCGTGAGCGCGTCCTGGATGATCTGGCGCTCCGCCTCCTCGACGAGGACGCGAAAGGGAACGCCGGCGCGATAGAGGCCCTGGGCCTTCGGCGCCGAGCCCCCGGGCAGCACGGCGCGCACGTCGGCCGCGCGGATCAGGTCGTCGGGCGTGAGGATGACGAGGCGCTCGGTGAGGTTCCGCAGCTCGCGGACGTTTCCGGGAAAGCTGTAGGATGCAAGTACCTGGATGGCGTCGTCCTCCATGCGGATGCCGGGACGATCGTTCTGCTTCGCGGCGAGCGCCAGGAAGTGGCGCGAGAGGAGGGGGATGTCGTCGCGACGCGCGCGCAGCGGCGGGATGTGCAGAGGCACGACGTTGAGGCGGTCGTAGAGGTCGGGCCGGAACGCCTCGCTCTCCGAGGCCTTCACGAGATCGCGATTGGTGGCGGCGACGACGCGCGTGTCGACCTTGATGGTCTCGTTGCCGCCGACGCGCTCGATCTCGCGCTCCTGGAGGACGCGCAGCAGCTTGGCCTGCATGGGCAACGGCATGTCGCCCACCTCGTCGAGGAAGAGCGTGCCGCCGCTCGCGCGCTCGAACTTGCCGCGTCGCTGCTTGGTGGCGCCGGTGAACGCACCGACCTCGTGACCGAACAGCTCGCTCTCGATGAGCTCGCTGGGCAGTGCCGCGCAGTTCAGCTTTTCGAGCGGGCCCTTCGCGCGCGGCGACAGGAGGTGGATGGCGCGCGCGACGAGCTCCTTGCCCGTGCCGCGCTCGCCCGTGACGAGGACGCTCGCGGAGCTCTTCGCGGCCCGCGAAATCTGCTCGACCAGCTTCTTGATGGCCTGGCTCTCGCCGACGAGCTCGCCGGTGGTGCCGCTCGCGGCGCGCAGCTCGCGCGCCTCGCTCTCGGCGCGCTGGAGGCGGAGGGCCGTCTCGACCGCGATGAGCAGCGCGTCGGTGTTGATCGGCGTCTCGAGAAAGCTCATCGCGCCGAGGCGCGTCGCCTTCACGGCGGTGTCGATGGTGGCGTGCCCGCTCATCATGATGACGGGCACCTCGTTCTTCGCGGCTCGGATCTGCGACAGCAAGGTGATGCCGTCGCCGTCGGGAAGCTGAACGTCGAAGAGACAGAGATCGTAGGACCGCTTCTTCAGCTTCTCGTCCGCGACCTTCACGCCCCCGGCGACGTCGACGGAGTAGCCCTCCAGCGTGAGCGCCTTCTGGAGCGTCGTGAGGATCGAGGGCTCGTCATCGACGACGAGCAGATGCGCATGCGGCATGGAAAAGAGGCTACACGGGCGTGAAGCAGGGGAGAACCGGCGAGAACCGACGAGCGCGGCCACATATTCCGAGGCGCGTCGCCGGCTGCGACCGTAAGGATGACGGGGAGAAGATCGTTCGAGGACTGCGTACGTACCTGAACCCTCTGTAGCCCTGGGCGTCCGGGGCGAGATAGACTCACTCCTCCATGCGTCGGCTCGCGTGTCTCGCGCTCATCCTTCTCGCGCCGCTCTCGGTCTCGGCCTGCGGCCCGGGCCGCGGACGCTATGGCAGTCCGGCGCACAACGCCGAGCGCGCTACCGTCGCCGGCACGGAGGTGAGTGACGAGGCGTTCGCCGCTGCCGTCCGCGATCTGCTCGCGAGCGAGCCCAACAGCCGCGAGCGCCAGCTCCGCCTGCAAGGCGTCGTCGGTCGGCAGATGGTGCGCGTCGCCACGCGCTTCAAGTCGAAGGACCGCGATCGCGCGGTGTCGTCGCTCCAGGGCGCGATGTATCTCGTCCACGCCGGCGAGCTGAAGAACGAGATGCTCGGCTCGCAGGGCTTCGAAGCCCTGCACTCCGCTTCCGAGGAGTTCGCGAAGCAGGGCGACGAAGGTCGTGCGCGCGCGATGTACGAGATGCTCATGCGCATCTCGCCGCCGAAGGACAAGCCGGAGATCAAGGCGCACCTCGACGCGATCAACGCGTGGACCAAGGATACGGCCGGCGGCGGCGTCATGCAGACCGCGGGCGCGCTCGAAGCGGCAGCGGTCACGCGTCATCTCCTCGAGCCGAGCACCGAGGCACGCGACGAGGCCGTCGCGCGCACGCTCGAGTTCGTCGAAAAGGCCGTGGCCGTACGGAAGGCACGCAGCTCTCGCGGCACGCAGGTCACGCGCGAAGAGGGCCTCGAAGCGATCCGCGCCCTCGAGACCGGCGCGACCGTGCTCGCCGCCATCCATCTCCGCAATGCCGATCCGCAGGGCGCTCTCGGCGCCATCGACAAGGTGCGTGACGTCGCTCGTCCCGAGCTCCTGCGCGCGCTCGAGGCGGTGATCGAGAAGCCCGAGTCCGACAAATGGCTCGACCTCGCGCGCATGCTGCGTCCGCCGCCGCGCCAGGTGCACAGCGAGGAAGAAGACTTCGGTCGCGACGCCGAGCTCCTGCGCGTCGCTTCGTTCGCGGCCGCCGCCGAGGCGTATCGGCTCGACGCGACGTCGCCGGAGCCCGCCGCATTCGTCGCTGCGATGCTCGTCGATCTCGGGATGGGCGAGGCCGCTCCGGCGGTCCTCGTCGACGCCGTGAAGGCGCAGAAGGATCCGCGCATCGTGGGTCTCGCGCTCGCCATCACCATGCAGGCGATGGGACGCGGCCTCGAGGCCGAGGAGCCCGACACCGTGCGTCGCACCTTCCGCGCCGCCGCTCCGATCCTCGCCGTCGCCGATGCGCAGGCGAAGACGAAGAGCCCGCAGCCTCCGCCGTCACGCGTCTACGGCATGATGGGCGAGATCGAGATTCGCGAAGGACGTCTCGACGAGGCGCGCAAGCTCCTCACCGCATCGGTGGAGCGCGAGAAGGCGGGGAGCGTTCTCCTCTCGCTCGCGCGCCTCGACTGGCACGACGGCCAGGTGAAGGTCGCCGAGTCGCGCATCAAGGAGGCGCTCGCAGCCGACGACGTCGCGAAGGATCCTGCGCTGCGCGGCGAGGTGCTCCTCCTCCAGAGCGATCTCACGCGCGAGTCGGGCGACGCCAACGGCGCACGCAAGCCGCTGGCCGACGCGCTTCGTGACCTCGCCAAGGCCCGCGGCGCTGCCGAAGGCGACGATCGAGCGCGCATCGAGCGGCTCATTGCACGGGCGCTCGATCGTTTCGGGGCGGGGTCCAGCGCGATGAAGGCGCTCGAACGCGCGCTCGAAGCCGCGCCTCGCGACAAGCATCAAGCGGCGGCCACCATCGGCCAGATCGTCGGTCGCGCCTTCGTGAAGAGCGATCTCGCCGGCGCTCGCGACGGTCTCGCACGCGGCCTCGGCGCGGAGCTCCCGCGCGAGGACCTCGTGTACTACGCGATGTGGGTCCGCGTTCTCGAGCGCCAGCAGAAGGCGTCCTCAGCGAGCGGCGACGGCATCGCCGAGAGGGTGCTCGCCGATGCCTCCGGCGATCCGCGCTGGATCGGACGTGTCGCCGCGTTCGGTGCGGGCAAGCTCAAGGCGCAGGATCTGATCGCCGCGGCGCAGACCCCGACGCAGAAGACCGAAGCGCTCTTCTACACGGCGATGGACCGACGCATCGCCGGTGACGCGAAGGGCGCGGACGACGCGCTCAAGCAGGTCATCACTTCGCCCGGTCTCGACCTCATGGAAGTGGCGCTCGCGCGTGAGCTCCTCAGCGGAGCGCGCGCACAGATCGGCGGCCCTGTTCCCGAAGTCGGACTGCCGTAGGCCGCTGCCCGATGGTCGCGCGGTGAACGGCAAACAGGCGCGGCGCGCGGTCGGCACGGCGTTCGGAGGCACCTCGCCAGGCCTTCGTCGTTCGATCGATTGGGGCAGCCTCGCGCCGTTGCGCATCCGCGCGCGCATGGTCGCGGAAGGCGTCTACGCCGGCGCGCACCGCAGCGCGCGCAAAGGCGCGGGCGTCGAGTTCGGCGGTCATCGCGCATACACGCCCGGCGACGACCTGCGCTGGCTCGACGTGCGCTCGCTGCTCCGTCATGATCACCTCCTCGTTCGCCAGTTCGAGACCGAGACCGATCGCGCGCTCCGTCTCGTCGTCGATGCCACGGCGTCGATGGGCTATCGCGGCAAGACCGCGCCCGCATCGAAGGTGGCGTGGGCCTCGCTCGTCGCGGCAGCGCTCGCGCGCATCGCGGTGCGCAGCGGCGATCCCGTCGGTCTCGGCTTCATCGGCGGCGCTCCCCAAGCGCGCGGTGTTCCGGTGAGCGGCGGTCGCGAGGCCTTCGAGCGTGTCGTCGACGCACTCGAAGGTCAGAGCGCGCAAGGCGATGCGCTGGCCGACCTGAGCGCGCTCGATCGCGCGCTCGGCGCGCTGGCGCGTGCCGCACGCCGCGGCTCGGTCGTGGTCGTGCTCAGCGATCTGCTCGATCTCCCGCCCGAGGCGCCGGATCGGATCGGCACCATCGCGACGCGCGGACGCGTCGTGGTGGTGGTGCAGACCCTCGATCCGGACGAGGCCACGTTCCCGTTCAAAGAGACGGTGCGCCTCGAGTCGCTCGAGGGCAACGTCACCGTCGAGACGGATGAGGCCGCGCGCGATCGCTACCTCGAGGCGCTGGCTGAGCTCCAGGAGAGCTGGCGGCGCACGCTGGTCGGTCGCGGCGCTAGCTTCCTCACCATGAGGACCGACGAGGATCCCGTCTCCGCGGTGCGTAACATCATCGAGGCCATTCGATGACGTTCCTCACGCTGTTCGCGCTCGCCATCGCCGGGCTGATCGCTGCGCCTTACGTCGCGCATCGGCTGCGCCGGCAGCGCGCCGAGCAGCATCCGTTCGCGCCCGCGCGGCTCGTTCCGCCGACGCCGCCCAAGGCCCGGAGGCGCGCGCGCCTCGAAGATCGCAACCTGTTCGCGATCCGTGCAGCATCGGTGGTGGCGCTCGCGCTGCTCGGCGCGTCGCCGCTCGTGAAGTGCTCGCGCCTCGCGCTGAGCCGATCGGGCACGTCGGTCGCGGTCGCCATCGTCCTCGACGACTCCATGAGCATGCGCGTCGTGGATGCGAGCGGTCGCTCGCGCTTCCAGCGCGCGCAGGAAGGCGCGCGCGAGATCCTCGGCGCGCTGCGCGACGGTGATGCGGCGGCCATCGTGCTCGCGGGCTCGCCCGCGCGGGTCGGTCTCGCGGCGACCACCGACGTCTCGGCTGCGCGTGCTGCGCTCGACGGGATCGTCGAGAGCGATCGCGGTACCGATCTCGACGGCTCGATTGCCATCGCGCGCACGCTCGTGAGCGAGCTGCCGCAGATCGATCGGCGCGTCATCGTCCTCAGTGATCTGGCGGACGGAAAGCCCGATGCGCCGCCGCTCGGCGAAGGCGCAGCGCTGCCGGTCTGGGTGGCGATGCCCGAGCTGCGCGCGGGCTCCACCACCCACGGCTCCGGCGCGGACCCCTCGAACGACGACTGCGGCGTGCTTGCTGCCGATCGCGCAGGAACGCGCGCGCGCGTTCGCTTCGCGTGCTCCACGCCCCAAGCGGCGGCGGGTCGTGACGTCCAGATCAAGGACGGCGACAAGACCATCGCGCAGACGTCGCTCCCGCAGACGCAGATGGGCGAGGCCACGCTCACGGTGGGCGGCGACGAGACGCGCGAGCTCACTGCGCAGCTCACCGGCAAGGACGGCATCGCCTCGGACGATCGCGCGCCGGTGGTCGTCGAAGCAGGACCCGCCGCGCTCGCGGTGGTGGGCGATCGAACCGAAGAGGCGGTGGCCACGGGCGGCGCGCCGGTGGTCGAGCAAGCGCTCGCTGCGCTGCACGTCGACATGGCGGTGCGACCGATCCCACAGGTGCCCGATCGTCGCGAGGACACGGCGCCGTTCGCGGGCATCATCGTCGACGATCCGCCTGGATTCACGCCGGAACAGCGACATGCGCTGGGCGCGTTCGTCGAGTCGGGCGGCGTTCTCCTCGTCGCGCTCGGTCGTCGCGCAGCGGCCGCGCCGCTCGGCGCGAACTTCGAGCCGCTGCTCGGACACGCAGTGGGCTGGGACTCTTCGCCTGCCGCCGGCGTCGACGTCGCGAGCGGGGCGACGTTCTTCGGCGAGGCCGCGTCGAGCCTCGCCGATCTCGCGCCGAAGGGCCGCGCGAAGCTCGCCGAACAAGACGTGTCGGCGTACGAGCCTCTTCTCAAGTGGAGCGACGGCGCGACGCTCGTCGGTCGTCGTGCGCGTGGTCGCGGTGACGTGTGGGTGGCGACGTTGCCGTTCTCCGTCGAGGCGAGCGATTTCTCGCTGCGTCCCGGGTTCCTCGCGTTGCTCGACGCATTCGTCGCCGAGGCGAAGCAACGCGCGACGCCACGACGTGGCGACGTCGGTGTCCCGTGGGCCTTCGCCGGTGCGCATCAGGTCGAGGCGGTGGGTCCGACCGGACCGGTGCCGGTCACGCGGGACGACGGCACGCTGCGGGTCGTTCCGTTCCTCGCCGGCGCGTACAAGGTGACGATCGACGGCGCCAAGGAGCTGCGGGTCGCGGCGCCGCTCGCGCGCGAGATCGACATGCGGCCTCGCGCCGTCGCGTCGACGTCCACGTCGTCTGCGCTCGGAGGCGGCGTTGCCATCGTCGACGTCTCGTGGATGGTGGCGCTGGGATTGCTCGCGCTGGTGGCCGCGGAGCTCCTCATGCGTGCCCTCGCCGGTGCACGTGGCGCGGGAAATGCGCGTGAAGCAGCGGCCGCGAGCGCGCCCTCCGCAGCGCGTAGCAACGGTGACGAAGCGGCCTGAAATCCTGGTTCGCGAGCGGTATTTCGCGTAGAACGGCGGCATGTCGCGTCGCCCCCTGATTGCCCTGATCCTCGCGACGAGCGGCGTGCTCGCCGGATGTCGAAGCGCCGGTCCCTACGGCTACGCCGCGCAGTACGCGCCGACGTCCGACGAGAAGACGAGCGCCGAAGGCGCGCGCGAGTACGACCCCGTCATGTACGCCCGCGAGGCGGAGGCCTGGCGCAAGTCGAAGGCGGTGCTCTTCGGCGTGGTGACGAGCCGCGCACCGGGGCCCGGTGGCGCTGCGTATCTCACGCTCAAGGTCCGCAAGCTCGAGACGCGCAACCTCTGCTCGAACGCGAACGACGAGGACACGTGCCGCGTCACGGTGAGCGATCGTGACTTCGGCGTCGTCCACGTGCTCTCGAAGCTCCGTCCCGAGGACGACATGGGCGAGCACTCGGTCGGCGTGGGCTCGTTGGTACGCGCGGTGGGCATGTTCGGCGAGGACGTCGATCCCGCGGACGGTGCTCCCGTCATGCGCGCGAGCTTCTACCGGCACTGGCCGCGCTACTTCTTCGTGACGCGCGGCGCCGCGGATCTGATGCGGCAGTAGTCACGAGCGCAGTCGCTCGTCGACGTTCATCGACGTTCATCGACGTTCCGGGAGGCTTTCATGACCGACGAGAAGCGCATCACGACCGAGGCGCGTGGGCACGTGCTGCTGATCGGCCTGAATCGGCCCAAGAAGCTGAACGCGTTCGATCCGGAGATGCTGCAGCAGCTCGCGGAGGCCTATACGGAGCTGGAGAACGGGCCTCATCGTGTGGCGGTGCTCTTCGCGCACGGCGAGCACTTCACGGCGGGTCTCGATCTCGCGAAGGTCGCGCCGGTGGTGATGCAGGGCAAGGGCCTGTTCCCGTCGGAGGGTCATATCGATCCGTTCGGGCTCCACGGTCCGGCGCGCACGAAGCCGGTGGTGTGCGCGGTGCATGGGCGTTGCTTGACGCTGGGCATCGAGCTGGTGCTGGCGTCGGACATCACGATCGCGGCGGACGACACGAAGTTCGCGCAGATCGAGGTGAAGCGCGGCATCTTCCCGTTCGGCGGCGCGACGCTGCGCTGGGTGCAGACGTCGGGCTGGGGCAACGCGATGCGGTGGCTGCTGACGGGCGACGAGCTGGGCGCGGAAGAGGCGCTGCGCATCGGTCTCGTCCAGGAGATCGCGCCGCGCGGCGCGCATCTGGAGAAGGCCATCGCGATCGCGGAGACGATCGCGGCGCAGGCACCGCTGGGCGTGCAAGCGACGCTGCTCTCGGCGCGGAATCGCCTGGAGAAGGGCTTCGAAGGCGCGGCGAAGGAGCTGGTCCCACAGATCCTGTCGCTGATGCAGACCGAGGACGCCCGTGAGGGCATGATGTCGTTCGTCGAGCGCCGCACAGCGAAGTTCGAAGGCCGCTGAGCGCCGAGCGCTGAGCGCACGGGCGGCTACGGATCGTCGAGGCCCTCGACCCGCTGCGGCGTCGTGTTGCGATCGTGCTCGTTCGCATCGTCGCCTTGCGTCCCGATCGGATGACCGAGCTGGCCGAGCTCGTTCCGGCCCCAGGCGATGACGTGACCGTCGGTGTCGACCGCAGTGACCGAGAAGTGACCCACGTCGAGCACGTCGACGAGCACGGGCTGCGCTCGCGGCGTCGGAGCGGCGAAGACCTGCGCGCCGTCGTCCGTGCGGCAGAGGCCGGCATCGACAGTGCCGCCCACGACGCCTGTTCCGTCGGCGCCCCAGCACTTCACCTGTCCGTTGAAGAGCCGGACGCACATGAAATCGCCGACGCCAATTTCGCCCACGCCGTCGTCGAACACGCGCCGCGGGTTGGCGCTGAACGTTCCGGCGCCCGCCTCGGGATCCATCGAGCCGATCTGGCTGCAGAAGTTCGATCCCCAGCAGTCGAGGTTCCGTCCGGCGCCGACGAGGGCGCAGCTCGTCCACCCGCCGACCACGCTCTTCACGTCGCTCAGAGGTGCGGAGCCGCCGTCGATGACCTTCACGACGGTGGTCGGAAGCGGATTGCAGTACGGGCAGTGTGCAAGGCTGGTGATCCGATCGCCGTCGCTGCCGGGAAAATGGCCGAGCCCGCCCCACGTATTCTCGCCCCAGCAACGGACCTCGCCCGTCACGAGCGCAACGCATGCCGTGTGACCCGGCCATCGCGATGCGCCGAGCACGTTCGCCTGACCGGCGGGAAGACCGAGCACCTTCACGGGCGCGAAGCTCTGGCTTCCTGCTTGCGGCGGTCCACCATCCGCCGTCGCCTCGCCGAGGATCCCATCCTCTCCATAGCCCCAGCAGTACACGTCGCCGCTCTTCGCGAGCGCGCAGGTCGCGAGGTCGAGACCGACGACCGCCGACGCCACGAGCCCGAGCACCTGTTGCGGTGTCGACGAGCAACGAAATCCGCCGGTGCACATCGGGTCCTTGCTTGGATCATGTCCGAGCTGCCCGTACGAATTCAGTCCCCAGCACCACACCGCGCCGTCTGCGGTGACGCCGCACATGTGACTGCTACCGGCCGCGAGGGACACGAAGGCAGGCGAGGCCGTCGTCGCCAGCCGCGCTCCTCTCGCTCGGAAGAGACAGAGGTTCGCGTCACCGAGCCCGCCGAACGTGTTGGCGCCCCAGCACCACGTCGTTCCGTCCTTCGCGCTTGCGCACGCGAAGCCGTCGCTCGTCGCCGCCGATACGAACTGCCGACTCGTCGCCGCGCCGTCGACGGGCGCGTCAGCGCCGCCGTCCGTCGCGGTCGGAGCCGCGTCGGTCCCGCCGGCGGCATCTCCGTCGACGGCGGGCGTCGCGGGCGGGTCGATGCCGGTGCAAGCCGCGATGGCGTAGAGCAGAAGACCGATCGCCACTGTTCCCAGGGCGAAACGACGCTGTGTGATGCGCAAGCGGTCAGTCTAGGGCGGAGGCGTCGGCATGTCTCGCATCGACGACGTGCTCGACAGAACCGTCACGCGTCGGCCGGCATACGGCCCCGAGTGGGAGGCGCCGACAGTCACCTTCATCCCCGACTCGTGCACCGCGACGGCCACGCTGCGGTCGGCCGCGAACGACGCGCTGAGCGCGAGGCCGCCCGGCGGACAGTCGCCGAGCAGCACCTGGCCGCGGTGCAACGTCTCGCCGAAGAACTCCGCCTTGCCTTCACGCGTCAGCGCGATGCACCGACCGTCGTGCGCCGCCATCACGACCGGCGCGGCCATCTTGGCGCCGTCGATCCGCCTCCGCAGCGCGAGCGCCGCTCGCAGCGCGCGCAGCGCCGTCGGGAACGCGATCACCAGCAGCTCGAGCGATGACGGCACCACCGTGCCCTCGTTCGCATGCGCCTCCTCGCGCACCGCAACATCCAGACGAGAGAGCTCCGCGCACGCCTCCGCATCGCCCAGTTGCACGAACAGACCCTCGCGACCCAGCAGCTCCACGAAGACGAACGCCATCTGACTTACGCGCAGATGCTCACCGTGCGCGAGCAGCTGGTCCGAGAACAGCTCGCGGAACGACGGGTGCGTCATGGCCGTCGCTGCCGTCACGCCGTCACCGCGTGCGCCCGGCACCTCGATGCGCAGCGTCTCCTCGTGATCGCTCTCGTTGCGCAGCACGACGGTGACCTCTCCGGCGCGCACGATGGTGGGGCGGCCCTCGATGCGCTCCTTCTTCGAGATCGCCTCCACGCTGGTCTCGAAGCCTACCGCGGTCGCCACGAGCTCGGCCGGAGACTGCGTCGTTGCGCCCGCGATGCGATACGTTCCACGCGGTAAATTCAGGACGATCGTGCGTTCTTCACCGGGATCGAGGACCTGCTGCGCGAGAACGTGCGGCCTCAGCGCGGGCGCTCCCGCGCAGTACGTCGCACGCTCGATGGGTCGCACGCTCGGATGCGGAGCGAACACGAGCTCCACCGACTCGCGCAGATCGCGTTCGAACGAGCTCGCGCACGCACGACACGTCCCGATGCGCGTCACCTGGGACAGCTCGTGCACCGATTCGTGCGCGAGCATGCACTTCGGACAGACGACGTCCCAGGTCGGCTCGAGGAGACCCTCGTGCGCGGCATGCATCATCACGTCGAGCATCTCCGCGCGGTCCGCCGACCACGCATCGGCGAGCTCGTAGGGACGTAGCGTTCCGACGGCGCCGTCCGGCGCGACGAGCAGATGCATCGCGAGCTTCTCCACGATGGCGGGCTTGAAGCCCTCGCCGTGGAGCCGCGCACAGACCTCCTCGACGCTCTTCCGCGCCTCGAGCGACGGCGTGTGCGCGGCATCGAATGGGTCGACATGACCACCCGCCGCCAGCACGTCGTCGAGATGGCGGTAGAAGCGATCGAAGGAGGGGCCGAGCTTGTTGCCCTCGAAGTACGCCGCGACCGAGCCGATCATGCCGCGCGGTGTCAGCCAGATCTCGTGATGGAGCTCGCAGCCGCCAC
Organism: Myxococcales bacterium; assembly: GCA_034666145.1. Taxonomy (GTDB): domain Bacteria; phylum Myxococcota_A; class Polyangia; order Polyangiales; family Polyangiaceae; genus Labilithrix. The sequence goes on from JAXDMI010000003.1 coordinate 11,167, forward strand.
CCTCGATCGGAACGAGGCGCACGCGGTTCCACAGCGCGGCGAGTGGGCCGCTGCGATACCAGCGGAACACCGAGTGCTCGCGATCCTTCACCCACTCGAACGGGTACTCGCGCCAGCGCAGCGCCATGCCCATCACGCGCATCTCGCCGGTGCGGATCGCGCCGCGCTCCGGCGCAGGCTCGTCGTGGAACGCTACCGGCGAGAGGCCGATCGCGCGATTGAGCCGCTCGGTGTTGGCGACGAACGGCCAGAGAGCCTCCGGCGACGACCTGAGCCGCCAGCTCCACGCGAGGTGCTTCTTCGCCTCCTCGCGACGCGGTCGATCCGGCGGCGGCACCGTCGAATTCTTGGGCGCGTACGGCCGATCCCGCGCAGCGGTGGGCGTGGCCTCGATCGGTCGCCCCTCGGCGATGGCGTTGAGCGTCTCGAACAGCGTTCGCGCATTCGGGAAGCGCTCGTCCGGCGCCTTCGCCAGGCAACGCATCACCACCGTGTCGAGGTCGTGGTGCACCTTCGGGTTCTTCGTCGAGGGAAGCGGAGGATCGGTCGCGGCGATCGCCGCGAGCAGCGCCTCGGTCGACGCACCCGCGAACGGTCGCGTGCCCGTGAGCATCTCGTAGAGCATCACCCCGATCGCGAAGATGTCCGTCTGCGGCGTGATGCGGAGACCGAGCGCTTGCTCCGGCGCCATGTACGCGGGCGAACCGGCGAGCATGCCCTCGTAGCGATCGGCGCCGGCGTTGACGTTGAACGCGATGCCGAAGTCGAGGACGCGCGCGCGTCCGGTGGGGTCGACGATGACGTTGCGCGGCTTGAGATCGCGATGGATGACGCCGTGCTCGTGCGCGGCGGCCGCGGCGCGCGCGATGTCGGCAGCGATGCCGACCGCGGTCCGCGGGGCGAGCGGTCCGTCGCCGAGCAAGCCCGCGAGGTCGCTGCCCTCCACGAGCTCCATCGCGTAGTACGGATGTTCGTCGAGCGTGTATCCGACGTCGAGCACGCGCACGATGCCGGGATCGCCGATGCGCGCGGCGACGAAGGCCTCCGCCCAGAGGTCCTCTCGCTGCTGCTCGCCGGCGACGGTATCGGCGTGCTGCGCCGTGGCGTGCACCTTGAGCGCGACGCGGCGATCGAAGCGATGCTCGATGGCTTCCCACACGACGCCCATGCCGCCGCGACCGATGGCGCGCACGAGGTCGTAGCCGGCGATGATCGGCTTCGACTGCTCGCCCAGCGCTGCGACGGGCACGGTGGCGCCGATCGACTTCGGTCCGGTGACCGTCGCGCCCGCGTCGGGTTGCGCGCCCGTGTCGGGCTGCGCCCCCGTGTCGGGTTGCGCGCTGCGCGCTCGTCCCGACGGCGCCCTCGTCTCTTCCTGCCCCACGGCTCGATGCTAACCCGACTGTGCTAGCGTTCGCAGCGATGCTGTCGCTGTCTCCCGACGGCCGATCCTTCCTCCTCCCTGCGCTCACCACCGCGCATTCGCACGCCTTCCAGCGTGCGATGCGAGGCGCTGCCCAACGCCCCCGGGCGTCCTCGGCTGCGAGCTCGAGCGATGACTTCTGGTCTTGGCGCGGTGCGATGTACAAGGCCGCGGCTGCCCTGGATCCATCGTCGATCGAGCGGATCAGCCGCGTGGCGTTCCGCGAGCTACGGCGCGCCGGCGTGCGCACGGTGGGCGAATTCCACTACGTGCACCATCAGCCGGATGGCACGCCGTATGACGAGCGCACCGTCATGAGCGATGCCGTCGTGCGAGCCGCCAAGGCGGAGGGGCTGCGGATCGCGTTGCTCCGCGTCGCCTATCACCGAGCCGGGCCGGGTCGTCCCGCGGAGTCGGGCCAACAACGGTTCTGTGACGCGACCGTCGACGACGTGCTGCGCGACGTCGATGCGTTGCGTGTAAAATACAAGAATGATCCCGACGTGCGCGTCGGGATCGCGCCGCACTCGGTGCGCGCCGTCCCTCCCGCGTGGATCTCCGAGCTCGGCGCGTACGCGGCGCGGCACGCGCTGCCGTTCCACATGCACGTCGCCGAGCAGCCGCGCGAGATCGAGGAGTGCGTGGCGGAGACCGGCAAGCGCCCCGTGGAGCTCCTCGCCGACCTCGGCGTGCTCTCCGCTTCGTTCGTCGCCGTGCATGCCACGCACCTCGCGCCTCACGAGGCGAAGCTCCTCGGCGACGCGCGCGCGTTCGCGTGCATCTGCGCGACGACCGAGGCCGACCTCGGCGATGGGCTGCCCGACCTGGGCGCGCTGCGTGCCGCCGGAGCACGCCTCTGCACGGGCATCGACAGTCACGTCATCACCGACGCCATCGCCGACCTGCGAGCGCTCGAGACCCTGGAGCGGCTGCGCACCGGCCACCGCGTGACCTTCGATCCGGGCCCCGGAGCCTCGCCCGCCGAGGCGCTCTGGCGTTCGGGATCGAGCGAAGGCGCGGCAGCGTGTGGCTTCGCCGACGACGGCGGCACGCTGCGTATCCGACGCGATCATCCCGCGCTCGAGCTCGTGCCGGAGGCCCTCCTCCTCGATGCGATCGTGTTCGGCGGAGGCAGCGCGATGGTGGAGAGCGTCAGCGAGTAGTGGCTCACAGCTCGTCGGAGCTCGAGCGAGAGTGTCGACCCTCGCCACGTCGTGTGGACGCTCACTCCTCTCGACGTGTCACGGGGCGGCCGCGAGCCACGTATCGACCGCGGCGAGGAGCTTCGGCTCGTGGCCATCGCGGGCGAACGCCTCGCGCGCGGACGTCGCGAGGGCGCGCGCCCGTTCGCGATCGGCCGGCGGCAGAGCGCGTGCGACCGCCAGCTCGGCGCGTGCCCGCGCGAGCGAATCGAGCTGCGCATCGCGCAACGCCGCGAGCGCGCGCTCGGCGAGCGGCAGGGCGTCGCTCGCGTGGCCCGCACCGAGGAGCGCATCGGCGTGCGCACGAAGTGGCTCGGCGATCCGGCACGAGCGCTCGCCGTAGAGCCGGAGCGCGATGCTCCCGGCCTCTGCAGCATGGCTCGCGGCGTCGACCCAGAGGCTCGAGCCGAGCTCGCTCTCGGCCTCCGCAAGGAGCGGATCGAGTCGACGGGCGGGCTCGGCGCTCCTGGTGCGGGTCACGGCGAGCGCGCTGTCGGTCAGAGCCTCGGCCGGCTTGCCCTGACGACGCCGCAGCTCGCTTCGCATGAGGATGATGTTCGTCTCGTCCGACTCGCGCAGGCTGAGGGGTCGTGCGGTCTCGAGCTCCTTCTCCGCCTCGTGGAGGCGTCCGAGCGCGAGGAGCGAGCGCACCATGTTGCGATGGGCCATCGCGACGTGGTTCGGATGGCCGGGCACGTGCTCGAACATGCCGAGCGCCCGTGACTTGAGGGCGATCGCCGCCTCGTGCTCGCCGAGCGCGCCGTGCAGCGCGGCCAGGTTGCCGACGCACAGCGCGAGCTGCGGATGCGGGGTTCCGAGCTCCTTCTCGAGGATCGCGCACGCCTTCTCCTGCGGCTCGAGCGCGTCGCGCGCCTTACACTGGCCGGCGAGCACGCCCGCGAGGCCGTCGGCCGCCACCGCCGAGAGGCGATGCGACGCGCCGAAGCGAAGCTCGACGAGCGCGAGCTCCTGGCGCGAGACGACCAGCGCGTCGTCGTAGCGTCGCTGGTCGAGGAGCATGGCTCGTGACCACGACAAGCGCTCCGCCTCGAGCTCGAACGCTTCGGGCATCGTCTCGAGCGCGGCCTTCGCGTACTCCGCGTAGCGAACGCCGTCCTCGTAGCGCTTTCCCTCGAAGCCCACGAAGTGCATGAGCTGGATCCAGGCGCGGACCGCCAGCTCCGGCGCGCGTCCGGCGCTCGCGGACGACGCGGCTTGCTCGAGCGCCTGCTCGGACTCGCGCGCATGGCCGAGTCGTCCGTGGGCGATGCCCACCCAGAGATACGCCTCGGCGAGGACCGGGAGATAGCCGGCCCCGTTCGCCGACTGCCACGCGTCGTCGGCCAGCGCGAGGCCTTGCTCGTAGCGTCCGGCGGCGACGGTCGCGGAGGCGGCGGCGATCTTCTTCTTCGTTGCTTCGACCGCCGCGGCCTTCCCGGCGCTGGGCGGAGGCGCGAGTTGCGCGATGGCACGTGCGTCCTGGCAGGCGCTCACGCGCGGCAGGAGCTGGAGCATCGAGGGCACCTGCTCGAGCATCGGCGCATCCGCCTTGCGGAGGCTCGCGGTGACGGCGCGCACCATCTCGAGCCGCTCGTCGAGACAGCTCGTCTGCTGCGCACGTGCCGCGATCGACGCCGCATCGCGAGGTCGCGGCGTCTCGCACGTGCTTCGATGAGCGCTCTGCCAGGCCGACGTGTACTCGGCGAGGACAGCGCTCGTCCTTCGCCACGCGCCTTCGGCGAGCGGGCTGCGGGTGGCCTCGAACGCCCGTTCGATCTCCTTCGCGACGTCGTCGTTCCAGGTCGCGGCCATCTCCGCCTGACGCGCGCGGCAGAGGCCGACGTCCGGCGCGTCACGCGCGCGCGCCCAGAGGATGCCGCCGGCGCCGAGCACCGCGGCGAAGGTCACACCGGCCAGCGCGAAACGGCGCCCGCGCGAGCGAGCGCGCCCTCTCCTCAGCGCAGCGAGCAGCGCGCGCATCGACGCGAAGCGCGCTGCCGGATCGCTCGTCGTTCCGCGCGCGACGAGCCTGCCGAGCCAGCGCGGGACGGCAGGCGACGACTGCAGCCCCTCACCGAGGGCCAGGCAGAAGCTGTACTGATCGGAGCGCGCATCCACCTCGCCGCCGCTGCGCTGCTCGGGCGCCATGTACGCGAGCGATCCCTCACCCTCGTTCGCCGCGTCCCCGCCCGAGACGGCGAGACCGAAGTCGCCGACCTGCACGCGTCCGTCGTCGGCGACGAACACGTTCTCGGGCTTGAAGTCGCGATGCACGAGGCCGGCGTCGTGCGCCGCCGCGAGCCCCTCAGCGGCTTGCTCGAAGGCGTCGAGGATGGCCGGCAGGCTCCGTGGCTCGCGGGCGAGCCAGTGACGGAGCGAGACGCCCTGCACCAGCGTCATCACGATGAAGACGCGGTCGCCGTCGCGCCCGACGTCGTGGATGGTGACGACGTTGGGATGCGAGAGCTTGGCCATCGCCTGCGCCTCGCCCTGGAGGCGCTTCTGCTGCGTCGCGAGATCGGAGCGCAGCACCTTGAGCGCGACGATGCGGTGCAGCTCCGGGTCGACCGCCTCGTAGACGACGCCCATGCCGCCGCGCCCCAGGACGCGCCGCAGCACGTAGCGCCCGACACGATCGGCGGCGCTGTCGTCGTCGAGGAGCACCGGCTGCACGACGGCGACGAGGGTGCGGCAGTCGTCACACGTGTCGAGGTGTGCGGACAGCGCGTCGATCTCGTCCCTCGAGAGCTCGCCGTCGACGAAGGCTTGCAACCGTGTTTCCGAGGGACACGACATCCGCCCCGCGAGTATAGTCGGGGGCGTGGGGGACGAGGGAGTCGGCCGGCTGTTCGCCGAGAAGACCGGCCTCGAGAGCACGGACGCGCTGCACGCGACGCTCGAGGCGATCGTGCGCGCCGGTCGCGACGCGTATCCGAAGATCGCCGTCCCGCCGGCCACCTTCGTCGAGCACCTCGCGCAGCACGTGAGGACGATCGAGGCGCTCGCCACGGTCCACGCCGCCGACCTCTACCTCGCATGCGGCGTGTGCCAGCACGACCGCGCCGCCATCGCCGCCTTCGAGGAGCACTTCATGGCGCGCGTCCCCGACTACGTGCTCCGCGTGCGCGTCGGTCGCGATGTCGTCGACGAGGTGCAGCAGAAGCTCCGCGAGCACCTCATGATGGGCACCGAGGGCAAGCCGCCCAAGCTGAACGAGTACTCAGGCAAGGGCGCCCTCGGCGGGTGGCTCCGTGTCACCGCGGTGCGCACGGCGCTGAACCACGTCCGCGCGGCGGGCCCGCCGCAGGTGGAGCTCGGCGACGAGCTGTCACTCGCAGCCGATCCCGAGCTCGCCTACGTGAAGGAGCACGCCCACGATCTCTTCGCCGATGCGTTCAAACGGGTGCTCGCCAACATCGACGAGAACGGGCGGACCATCCTCCGCCTCCACTACATCGACGGGCTCACGATGGATCAGCTCGCGAAGCTCTACCAGACGCCGCGGTCCACCATCGCGCGCCGGGTGGCGGAGGCGCGGCAGGCGATCCTGCAGGCGACCGAGTCGCTCCTCCGGGACGAGCGTCGGCTCTCCCCGTCGGCCCTGGCCAGCGTGATCCGCCTCGGAAAGAGCCGGCTCGAGGTCACGATCACCCGTCTATTGGGCTGATTTCGCGCGTCTCCGGCTCTTCGATCTTTTTTTTCGGTCCGGCGTGGGACGGAGGTCGAGACCCCGTGTCAGGGGGGTGAAGCGACGGTCGAACGAAAGACTCGCCGCCTCCAAACCCTTCTCGCACCTGGAGTCTTCGTCATGAAAATCGTCACCCTGCTCGGTCTCGGCGCTCTCCTCTCGATCGGGTCCGGCCTCACCGGCTGCGCGGCCCAGACGAGCCCTTCGAGCGATCCCGCGGGCCGCCAGGCGTCCCAGGTGGACACGCAGCCGGCACCGGCGCCGACCCAGACCGCGCCGACCCCGGCACCCGCGCCCGCGCCCGCGCCGAGCCCGGTCGCCGCGTGCACCCCGATCACCGCGTCGAACGGCTCCGCCAACCCGGCGTCGGTCTACTGCACCGCCCTCGGCTACGAGCTGGCCGGCGAGCAGTGCACCTTCCCGGACGCCACGAGCTGCGAGGAGTGGTCGTTCTACCGCGGCGAGTGCGGACAGGCCCACTCGTTCTGCAACCTCCACGGCGGAACGGTCGCGACCAAGACCGAGGACATGGGAACCTGGACCGCGACGTATGCACTCTGCACGCTTCCCGGCGGCCAGCAGTGCCACGAGGACGCATTCGCCCGCAGCTGCACCTGCGAGTAAGCTGAGACCATGAGCACCCTTCGGCTCTGCGTCACGACGAGCGCGCTCGCCGGTCTGCTCGCGGGCGTCGTCGCCTGCGGCGGAAGCAGCACGAGCGGCGGCGCCACGGGAACGCCGATCGCCATGGAGGACGAGCGCGGCTCGGTCGGCGTGCCGCCCACCGCCGGCGAGTACTGCGCGAAGCTCGGCTTCGTCCTCGGCGGCGACAGCCAGTGCCAGTTCCCCGACGGCACCAGCTGCGAAGAGTGGGCCTTCTACCGCGGGCAGTGCGGCCAGCCGCACTCGTACTGCAACCAGCACGGCGGCGCGCTCTCGACCAAGACCGTGGATATGGGAACGTGGACCGCCGTGTACGGCGTCTGCGACGTCGGCGGCACGCAGTGCGAGGAGTCGTCGTTCGTCCAGACCGGCAAGTGCCCCTGACGGTCATCGATGACGCGTCGTGCGCGCCCGATGGAGCGAGCGGCGGCGCGCAGCTCAGCGTGGGCGACCGGCTCGACGACGGACCTTTGCCTAGGCTCGTGCAGCGCGGTGCTCGTCTCCCGCGCGGGCGCGTCTTACGTTCCCGTGGGACGAAGCACGGGACAGCAGGCCTGAGCTCTTCAACCGCTTGGACCTCGTCCTCGGAGGGAGGCACTCATGGCACGAGAGGAGACTGCAGACGTGGGTCTGATCGGACTCGCGGTGATGGGCCAGAACCTGGCTCTGAACATGGCGGACCACGGCTATCGCGTGGCCGTGTTCAATCGCACGACCGAGGTGATGAAGCACTTCGTCGAGAGGGAAAAGCCGCCCGGGGGCGCGCGCCTCGTCGGTTGCGAGACCCTGCAAGAGCTCGTGGAGTCGATCAAGAAGCCTCGCAAGGTCATCATCCTCGTCAAGGCCGGGCCCGCGGTCGACGCCGTCACGAAGCAGCTCATCCAAGCGGGCGTGGAGCCGAACGACATCGTCGTCGACTGCGGCAACTCGCTCTGGACCGACACGATCCGTCGCGAGAAGGAGTACGCCGAGAGGTGCAAGTTCTTCGGCTCGGGTGTCTCCGGCGGCGAGGTCGGTGCGCGCTTCGGCCCTTCGATGATGCCCGGCGGCGATCCCGATTCGTGGAAGCACCTCGAGCCGATCTGGAAGGCCGTGGCCGCGAAGGTCGACGAGAAGACCGGAAAGCCCATCGAGACCTACGCCCCGGGCAAGCCCGTCGTCGGTGGCGTGCCTTGCACGACGTATCTCGGACCCAACGGCGCCGGTCACTACGTGAAGATGGTGCACAACGGCATCGAGTACATCGACATGCAGCTCATCTCCGAGGCGTACACGCTGCTCGCGAACCTGCTCGGCATGAAGCCGCCGGAGCTGTCGAGTGTGTTCGGCCGCTGGAACGAGGGCGACCTCGACAGCTACCTCATCCAGATCACGCGAGACATCTTCACGCAGCGCGATCCGGTGCACGAGGACGGCTACCTCGTCGACTACGTGCTCGACGCGGCAGGTCAGAAGGGCACCGGGAAATGGACCAGCGTGAACGCGCTCGACATGGGCATTCCCGCCAGCTCGATCGCCGAGGCGGTCTTCGCGCGCTGCATGTCTGCCTTGAAGGACGAGCGCACGTTCGCGAGCAAGCGCCTGAACGGCCCGCGCGTGACGCACGACGAAAAACGTGACGAGCTCGTCGCGGCGATCCGTGACGCCCTCTACTGCTCGAAGATCTGCGCGTACGCCCAGGGCTTCCAGCTGATGCGCGAAGGGCAGAAGGAGTACGGCTGGTCCTTCGACTTCGCCGCGATCGCTTCCATCTGGCGCGGCGGCTGCATCATTCGCGCGCGGTTCCTGCAGAAGATCATGGACGCGTATTCACGCGACAAGGGGCTCGTGAACCTCCTCCTCGATCCGTACTTCAGCGAGCAGATCGAGAAGGGGCAGGACAGCTGGCGCAAGGTCGTGGCGCTCGCGGCGACGAGCGGCGTCGCGGCTCCCGCATTCATGTCGGCGCTCGCGTACTACGACGGCTATCGCTCCGAGCGGTTGCCGGCGAACCTCCTCCAGGCGCAGCGCGACTACTTCGGTGCGCACACGTACGAACGTAAGGACGCACCGCGAGGCAAGTTCTTTCACCTCGACTGGACCGCCCCGGGGCGCCCCCAGCTCGAGGTCGAGCACACCTGATCGGCGAGACGCGGAGTCAACGTCCGTAGCTCGCGGCGCAGACGTGCGCGTTCCGCGCAATGTCGCGTAGTATCGACGCATGAACGTCGTGGCCCCGCTGCCGGTGCCCGTCACCGTCGTCACCGGGTTCCTCGGCGCCGGGAAGACGACGCTCCTGAATCGTTGGCTCGCCGACATACCGCGCGGTGACGTGGCGGTGATCGTGAACGAGCACGGCGAGGTCGGGATCGACGGCGCCACGCTCGCGGCCCGCGTTCGCGCCATCGTGGAGATCACGGGCGGCTGCGTATGCTGCTCTACCCAGGTGGAGCTCGTCCGCGCGCTCGATCGGCTCTCGTCGGGCGCGTCGCCGCCGAAGCGGATCCTCATCGAGACGTCCGGCGCCGCCTCTCCGGCCGGCGTGCTCCGCGCGATCGCCGGCGGCGCGCGGCGCGGCGCGCACGTGCTCGACGGGGTCATCACCGTCGTCGACGCGACTCGGGTCGACACTCTCGCAGCGCACGACCTCGCGATCGAGCAGCTCGGCTACGCAGACGTCGTCGTTCTGTCGCGCTCGGAGGAATGCGACCTCGCGGCGCGCGCTGAGGCGGCGGACGTCGTCGCCGCGCACAACGGCGCCGCGTTCGTCGTGACCGCCGCGCGCGGCGTGGTCGACGTCGCGAAGCTCGCGACGCTCGACCTGCTGCTCGATCACCGCCGCGCCGATTTCCTGCCCGCGCGCGAGCGCGCCGCCCCACCGACCGGTCACGTCTACGAGTCGGTGTCGCTCGTGCTCGAGGGCGAGGTCGACGAGGAACGCTTTGCCGACTTCATGGAGGCGGAGCTGGCGCGTTTCGCCGGGCGCATCTTCCGCACGAAGGGCATCGTCGCCGTCCAGGGCATCCCGCAGCGCATGATCGTGCAGGGCGTGGCCGACGAGGTCGAGGTGACCTTCGGCGAGCCATGGGGCGGAGAGCGCCGCTCGAGCCGCTTCGTCGTGGTGGGCTTCGGCCTCGATCGCGAGGCCCTCGTGCGTGCCTTCGCCGCGTGCCTCGAGCGTTGATTGTTCACCTGCGCCGTCCTCGGCGCCAACGCGATCGCGAACGACCCGAAGCAGCTCTCGAACCTCGAGGTCACGGCGACCTCGGTCGTCTTCCTCTCGGTCCCCGACGGCGCCGCTCCGCCCGCGAGCATCGAGGCCGGCGCCGACCAGGTCCAGACAGAAAGTCGCGCAACTCGCGGCAGACGTCTTCGCGCGCCTACCGCTATTCGACCAGGCGTCGTTCCGGGGCCGAAATGACGACGAGGCGCGAGGCTCTTGCGAGCCTGACGCCTCGTCGCGTGCCGTTCGCAGGTCGAGCTCAGTAGTGCTTGCAGATGCAGGCGGCGATGGAGACGCTGCAGGAGACGACGCGGCACTTCGCGTGCGTGCCGTAGTCACCGCCGCTCGTGTCACCGCCGCTCGTGTCACCGCCGCTCGTGTCGCCGCCGCTCGTGTCGCCGCCGCTGGTGTCACCGCCGCTGTTGTCCGCGCCGCTGTTGTCCGCGCTGCTCGAGTTGTCGAGGTTGTTGTCCGTGTTCGTGTCGGGAAGCGGATCGCCCTGGCCTGCCGTCGACGGATCGCTCGACGGATCGCTTCCCGGCGTCGTCGACGGGTCGCTCGACGGATCGCTTCCGGGCGTCGCCGACGGATCCGTCGATGGATCGCTTCCGGAGGTCGTCGACGGATCGCTCGACGTATCGCCTGCCGGCATCGACGGGTCGGTACCGGCGGTCGACGGATCGTTACCGCCGGTCGCGGGATCGCTGCCGGCCGCTGCGGTATCGCTCCCGGCCGCCGCGGAGGCCGAGCCCGGCGGACCCGCTCCGTTGATCGCCTGGTCCGCGACCCCCGCGAGGGACGAGAGCCCGCTCGCGATGGCGCCGACACCAGCCGCTCCCGCGGCGACCGTCCCTGCGGCCGCAGCCACTCCTTGGCCTCCCGGAACGACGGCCGCAATGGCGGCGACGCCGCCGGCCACGGTCGCGACGCCGTACGCCGCCTTGCTCGTCAGATCGAGGTAGTAGGAGGAGTCGGAGAGAAACGAGTACGCCTTCTGCTGCTTGTGGAAGGTCTTCCAGTCTGCGCCGAACGCGGCCGCGTACGTCGCCCAGCCCGACGGCAGCGTGTTCGCGGAGAGCGCGCGCGTCTTGCTGTCGATGGTGAGCGTCCCGCGCTGCCCGTAGCTCTCGATGCGCAGCTTGTGCACGTCGCGATGAAACGCGGTCGAGAACTTCACCTCGCCCTTCGCGTTGGCACCGTCGATGACGATGTTGCTGCCCGACTCGAGCACCATGTGCCAGTGCGTGATGCCCAGCTGCGCTTGCGTCGTCTTCGACGCCGTGGCCGTGAAGACCTTGCTCTCGGCGTTGACCGTCGCTCTCCGAGCGAGCGGCGGCGGCGTCTCGGGTGCGCACGCGGCCCCGAACATCACGGCGAGACAGGTCAGCAAGAGGACGAGCTTCTGTTTCAACATCTTTGTTCCAGTTCCCATGGCCAAAGGGGGCCGGCCTCCGCCCGCAACCCCTCCTCTTCGCGTGCGCCGCATTCCCCAACGCGGCGGCTGGTCTTGCCTTCGGCAGCGCGACCGTCGCCTTAAGACGATGCAGCCGGCGTGCCGATCGCTGGAGCTGCGCGTTTCGAGCGTCAGCGGACGCGCGCGCGTGGAACGAGGTCTCCGCACGCCGTCAGGACCCTGTTTTCACGCCGGTCCGGTGATCCTTCCTGGCGGGACTTGGATCGCACGCGCCCCGACGGACGGCTCAGCCGAAGTGTCTGCCTCACGGGCGCTCAGCCCGTACCTCGTGGGAGGATCCTCCTCGCCGACGCCTTCTCGGGAGAACAGATGGCGAGCGGCAGTCAGTCCCCTGCCACGACCCACGACGACGCGGGCGCACCGCAAACCAGGTTGTCGAGCGCCGGCACACCGCTCGCGGCAACGTCGAGCGCGACGATCTGGCTCTCCTGCGTTCCGGTGTACACGCGGATGGGCGGCGTGGCGGGCTGGCTCGGGAGGATCGCGATGCCGAGCGGACTGAATGTGTTGTTCGTTCCGCTCGCCGCACTGACGAATGTGCTCGCGGGGTCGTCGACCGACCAGTACGCGACGTTGACGAACGAAGGCACCGGATACGTCGCGATGAGCCAGCGATTCGACGCCATCGCGAGGCCCACGGGATTGGAGGCGCCGAGCGGTGACAGCGCGGCATCCGTCACGGGAGAGAGCGTCCATGTGCCGCTGCCGCGCACGAGCTTGAGACGACGCACCTGATCGGCAGCGACGAAGAAGCTGCTCGATGCGGAGTCGAAGGCGAGCCCTTGGATGCCATGGGCGCCGGCATCGGCGAGGCCCGTCGGAACGGCGACGGCAGGGCCCGTTGCTGCGCCCGCGTTGTTGAGCGGATACACGACGAGGTTGTCACTCATGCCCTCGGAGGCGACCCAGAGCTCGCCTCCCCCTCCCGCCGTCGGAAGGAAGAGCACGCCGGAGGGAGACCATGCGCCTGATGGAGGCACGGCGAGCGCCGTAAGGTGCGTGGCCGTGTTCTTGGCGTCGGCGAAGCGCTCGATCCCTCCGCTTCCGACATTGCCGACATAGAGGATGCCGGACGGCCCGAACGCCATGCCGGTGGGGAGAAGGCTCGCGAACGAGCCATGCGGCGAGGCGGTCGTCGTGCTCCCAAACACGTCGAAGCGAGAGACCTTCCCCCCTACGCGATCGCTCACGTAGAGGTGACCCGTCGGAGGTGCGGCGACCGGGGCGTCGATCGGGGCGTCGACCGGGGCGTCGGTGGACGCGTCCTTGGTCGGCGGTCCGGGGTCGTCGGCCGGCAAGACGGTCACGCCAAGCGTCGTCTCGCTCGTTGCACCGGTGAAGCCGGAGGCGTCCACGAGCAGTGTGCACGTGCCCACGGCCTTGCCGGTCAAAACGATCAGCGAGTCGAAAGCGACGTGCCCGGGCAGGGTCACGCCCACGAAGGACGAGCAGTCACTGCCGGGCGCGACGGTGTACTTCGAAGCGTCGCCAGACCTCGCCGTCACCTGCGCGGTCTCTCCGACGTGCACGAGGACCCCGGGCGGCGAGAATGTCACCGTGGGCGGCGGGGTGCCCGGAGTGGGGGCGCAGAAAGAGTGCACTCCGCCGACAACCGAGAGCACGATGGTGGTGAGGATCATCGTGCGCTGCCGGCGAATAACCATGTGAGCAGAGCTTTTCAGCAGCGTCTCCAGACGTCAATCCTCCTACGGGGCGGTTTGTCCGCGTGGCGTCGACGTCGACGTCGACCTCGGTTGCGGAGCGTCCGTCCTTCGTCGCCTTTGCGAGACATGTGCAGCCAAGCGGCTCGGCGTCCACGGCGTGCGCGCTCGACAGCCGTAGGCGAAGTAGAGGCGACCCTTCCATCACGACCGTCGCGCGTCGCATCCAAGAACGATGGCAGTGCGTGCCGCTTTGGCAGCGAGCCCTTCGCTGTAGCGCTCGGCCTCATGCCTCCGTTTGTCGTATAGTCCCTGTTTCCATGAGAGCCACTGCGCGCAGGGAGACGCCTGCGCCACTCCCTGACACTGCCTCGGTGCACGACGCCGCGGACCGCCAAGCGCAATCCTCGAGCATCCGCTGGATCGATCGCCCTGCGGTCGACCTGCCCTTCTACATCGGTGCAGCATTGGTCGGCTGGGCGATGCTGATCGCGCATGTCGTCGGCCATGTCTCGGCCCTGGCGCTGTACTGGTTCTGGATCCTCTTCCTCGATGGCCCGCACCTCTGGGCCACGATTTCTCGCACCTACTTCGACCGCGAAGAACGCCAGAAGCGACGCGCGCTCCTGCGCGGTGCGTTCGCTTGGGCGCTCCTGCCGCTCGCGACCATCGCGTGGGGCTTCGCCTCGGGGCAGCGACTGCCGTTCTTCCTCTTCCTCGTCTTCGCGCAGCTGTGGGCGTACTGGCACGTGGTCCGGCAGCACTACGGGTTCCTCTCGCTCTACCAGCGAAAGGGCGGCGAGCCGACCGGTCGCCAGAACCCCGTCGATTACGCCGCGTTCTACACGGTGATGCTCGCGCCCTTCGTCTCCTTCGCGCTCCGGCACCCGACGGCACGCCGCGATCTCGGACTGCCGGCGATCATGAGCGCGCCCGAGCGCGCGATCCATGTCCTCACGCTCGTCGCTACCGCGCTCGCGCTCGTCGCGTACGCAGTGAAGGAATATCGCCGCACACGCCGCGAGAGTTTCAACGCCGGGAAGAACTTGTTCCTC
>JAXDMI010000004.1:0-4087 GCA_034666145.1 Myxococcales bacterium
TCGATGCACGGCTCGCTGCAGCGCAAGGGGATGCGCCAGCTCGACTGGCTCGTGGTGAGGGACTTCGCGCTCACCGAGAGCTCGGAGTTCTGGCGGAACGCCCCCGAGATCGATCGCGGGGAGGTCCAGCCCGAGGACATCGCGACGGAGGTCTTCTTCTTCCCCGCGGCAGCGCACACCGAGAAGGACGGCACGTTAACCAACACCCAGCGCCTCTTGCAGTGGCACGAGAAGGCGATCGAGCCGCCCGGCGACGCACGCAGCGATCTGCAGTTCGTCTACGAGCTCGGGATCCGCCTGAAGGAGCTCTACGCGCGGTCGACCGATCCGAAGGACCGGCCCATCCAGCAGCTCACGTGGAGCTATTCGACCAAGCCACCGCTCAACGAGCCGAACGCCGACGGCGTGCTGCGCGAGATCAACGGCTACAGGGTCGAGGACCGCGCATGCGTGTCGGGCTTCGTCGATCTGAAGGACGACGGTTCGACCGCATGCGGATGCTGGCTGTACTCCGGCTGCTACAAGGACGGCGTCAACCAGACCGCGCGACGCAAGCCGGCGAGCGAGCAGTCCTGGGTCGCGCCCGAGTGGGCGTGGGCGTGGCCGTCGAACCGGCGCATCCTCTACAACCGCGCGTCGGCCGATCCGCAGGGCCGCCCGTGGTCGGAGCGGAAGGCGTACGTGTGGTGGGACGCAGACGCGCAGCGATGGACCGGCCACGACGTGCCGGACTTCATCGCGGACCGCCCGCCTGAGTATCGCCCTCCGAGGGACGCCACCGGCCTCGCGACCATCGCCGGCGACACGCCGTTCATCATGCAGTCGGACTCGCGTGCGTGGCTCTATGCGCCGACCGGCATCGTCGACGGCCCGATGCCCACGCACTACGAGCCGCAGGAGTCGGTCGTCGAGAACGCGCTCTACCCGCAGCAGTGCAACCCGATCCGGCTGCAGTGGAAGCGAGCCGACAACCCGTATCAGCGCGCCTTCGGCGACCCGCGCTTCCCGCACGTCATCACCACGTTCCGCCTCACCGAGCACCACACCGCGGGAGGCATGTCGCGCTGGCTCTCCTGGCTGAGCGAGCTGCAGCCGGAGCTCGCGTGCGAGGTCTCGCCCGAGCTCGCGCGCGAGACGGGCCTCGAGCACCGCGGATGGGCGACGATCGTGACCGCGCGAGCCGAGATCGAGTGCCGTGTCCTCGTGACGGACCGGATGAAGCCGCTGCGGATCAAGGGCCGCTTCGTGCACACGATCGGGCTGCCCTACCACTGGGGACGCGTCGGCCGCGTTCGCGGTGACGCGGCGAACGAGCTGATCAGCTTCGTCGGCGATCCGAACGTCAGCATCCAGGAGTCGAAGGCGGCGACCGCGAACATCTTCGCGGGGCGCATCGGGACCGAGCGCCGCGTGCCCACCTCCGGGCCGCTCACGCTGCCGATCGGCGATCCCGGAACGCCGTTCGACGGCGGCCCACCGCGCGATCTGCCCGGCGTCGGGCAGAAGACATCGAGCCCGCCGGAGGTGAAGAAATGACGAGCCCCCAAGAGACCAGCCTCCCGCCCTCGCCGCAGGCGAAGGGCTTCTTCACCGACACGACCGTGTGCATCGGCTGCAAGGCGTGCGAGGTCGCGTGCAAGCAGTGGAATCAGCTCCCCGACGACGGCTTCCACTTCACGGGGATGTCGTACGACAACACGGGCGCGCTCGGCGCGACGACGTGGCGGCACGTCGCGTTCTTCGAGCGCACGATCGAGCAGAAGATGACGTGGGGAATGATGAGCGACGTGTGCAAGCACTGCGCGCGCGCGGGCTGCCTCGAAGCATGCCCGACGGGAGCCATCATCCGCACCGAGCTCGGTTCGGTGTACGTGCAGCCCGACGTGTGCAACGGATGCGGGTACTGCATCTCGGCGTGCCCCTTCGGCGTCGTCGCGCGGAGCGAGGAGGACGGGCGCGCGTTCAAGTGCACGCTCTGCTACGACCGCCTCAAAGAAGGAATGGAGCCCGCCTGCGCGAAGGCCTGCCCCACCGATTCCATCGTCTTCGGCGACGTCGTCGACCTCGTCGCGATGGCGAGAGCGAGGGTCGCCACGCTGCACGCGCGCGGCGTGGAGGAGGCCTACCTCTACGGCGCCGACGCCGAGGACCAGCCCGGCACGCAAGGGCTCCACGCGTTCTTCCTGCTCACGCACGAGCCCGAGGCCTACAACCTCCCGCCCGATCCGGTCGTGCCGACGAAGCACGCGGCGGAAGCATGGTGGTCGGCGGTCGCGGGCGCGGCGGGCATGACGCTGCTTGCCATCGGCGCCGTCGCCTTCGGGAGACGCGCATGAGCGCGCCCGATCGACCTCGTCTCGAGCGGCACATGCCGCAGGACCCCGAGCCCACGGGAACGACGGACGGACGCAACATCGATCTGTCGCTCGGGATCCTCGCGGGCGAGGCGTCGGGCCTGCGGAGCAGTCACCCCGAGGACGCCGCGAGCGTCGCGTATGACGTCGTCCCGCACGCGGACGGTGACGGCTCGCCGACGTACCATGGGTTGCCGATCCTCAAGGCGCCGGTGTGGAAGGCCTGGATCCCCGCCTATTTCTTCACCGGCGGTGTCGCAGGCGCGAGCGCGCTGCTCGGCGCGATCGCGCAAGTCGGCGGAGGGCGAGCGCTCGCTCCGATCGTGAGGCCCGCGCGATGGATCGCGACCGTCGGCCTCGCGACGAGCGCAGCGCTCCTCATCGTGGATCTCGGGCGCCCGGCGCGCTTCCTCAACATGCTCCGCGTCTTCCGGCCCACGTCGCCGATGAACGTCGGAACATGGATCGTGTCGGGCGCGGGCGCATTCTCGGGGGCGGCTGCCGTGCTACCGCTCGTCGGCGCGCGACGGCTCGCCGATGCCGCCGCGATCGCGTCGGGGGCGTTCGGGCTCGGGCTCGCCACGTACACGGGCGTGCTGGTCGCGAACACCGCGGTCCCGGCCTGGCAGGACGGTCGTCGCGTCCTGCCGCTGCTGTTCTCGGCGTCTGCCATCACCGGAGCCGCGTCCGTGCTCGATCTGGTCCCCGGCCTCGGAGCACGACCGCGGCGCGCGATCCGGATCTTCGGGATCCTCGGTCGCGTCGCCGAGCTCGCGGCAGGCGGCCTCTACACGCACGAGCTCCGCGCGCGCGGAGAGGTCGTCTCGCGCGTGCTCGCCCATGGACGATCCGGCGCGCTCTGGCACGCGTCCGAGCTGCTGACGCTCGCGAGCCTGGCGTGCTCCCTCTTCGGCGGCCGTTCGCGAGGCGCGCGCATCGCCGGCGGCGTCCTGGGGATCGCAGGCTCACTGGCGACACGCTTCGCGGTCATGGAGGCCGGCAAGGCATCGGCGCGCGACCCGCGCGCGACGTTCGAACCGCAGCGACGCGATCGCGAAGAACGCGAACGTGCCGCACGCGATCGCGCGGCAGGAGAACGCGCGCGCATCGAACGACCGCGAGTGCCCGCGCCTGCCTTTGCGAGCCCAGCCGCCGTGCTATGACGACGGTGTTCGACGCTCGGCGGAGCGTCGACGTGGCAGTGATCTGGAAGTGCTTGGTCGACTGGCGTGACCCCCGGTCTTCAAAACCGGTGTGAGGCGGCCCTGCCGTCTCGGGCAGGTTCGATTCCTGTGCGCTTCCGCCAAAGGGGAGTCCATCGATGCGGCACGTCATCGGAACGGCGGGACATGTCGATCACGGCAAGACGACGCTCGTTCGCGCGCTGACGGGCGTGTCGACGGATCGGTTGCCGGAGGAGAAGCGCCGCGGGATCAGCATCGAGCTCGGGTTCGCGCCGTGGACGATCGCGGACGGTCTCGAAGCGAGCGTGGTCGACGTCCCCGGGCACCGGCGACTCGTGCACGCGATGATCGCGGGGGCGAGCGGGATCGAGCTCGTGCTCATCGCGGTCGCGGCGGACGAAGGCGTGATGCCTCAAACGCGCGAGCACGTCGCAGTGTGCGAGCTCCTGGGAATCACCGAGGCGGTAGTCGCGCTGACGAAGGTGGACCGCGTCGATGCGGAGACGCGGGCGATGGCGGAGGCGGAGGTTCGCGAGCTCCTCGACGGGA
>JAXDMI010000005.1:0-18007 GCA_034666145.1 Myxococcales bacterium
ACCTCAAGGGACTCAACTGGCTGCTCAACCGGCGCGTCGATCTCCATCCGTCGCACGTGCGCTTCAAGACCACGCGCACGCGCTGGAGCACGAGCGCGTGGGTCACCGTCGACGAGCTCGCCGGCGAGACGGCATGGGGCGACATCGATGCGCGCGTCCACGCCAAGACGAAGAGCATCACCGCCACGACGAGCGGCATCGCGCAGGTGACGTTCGCCCGGGATCCGCAGCTCCTCGGCAGCGCGGCGGTGACGGTCACCGTCGACGGTCAGCGCATCGCGTTCGACGAGAGCGAGCCGCTCGTCGTCGGTCGCGAGCCGCCGGTGAACGCCGCCCACGGCGCCACGTGGCACAAAGGCGCGCGCTCGCATGCCGGTCTCTTCAAGCACGGCTCGGTGACGGGCCCCATCCGCGACGTCTTCGCGGAGCCGATCCTCTTCGTCTACGGCGCGGGCGACGGCGACGCGCGCGCGAACGAGCAGGTCGCTCGGTCCTTCGCGAAGATCCGACCCGGCGTTCAGGTCGCGTATCCGGTGCTGAGCGACGTCGAGTTCCTCGCGAAGAACGAGCCCCTCGCCAACGACCGCGCGCTCTTCCTCGTCGGTCGCGACAATCGCGTCCTCGCGGCGCTCGAGCGAGCGAGCGCGTTCCCGATCCACGTCGAGGCGGGCGCGGTGACCGTGGGTCAGCAGCGCTTCACCGGCAAGGAGCTCGGCGCGGCGTTCGTTCGCCCGAACCCGCTGCGGCCCGATCGCTACGTGGTGGTGATGGCCGGCGCAGACGTGCCGGGAACGCTGCGCGCGATGTCGCTCCCCGATCTCCTCCCCGACTTCGCGGTGTGGGACGAAGGTCTCGCGCCGTCGCGTGGCCAGGTGCTGCTCGGTGCGGGCGCGCTCCGCGCGGGCGGCACGTTCACGAAGGAGTGGGCGCTGCCGGCGCAGGTCGCCGACCCGCTCGCGAAGTCCTCGCGCGTGCCCGCCGTCAAGGCGGAGCCCGATCCGTCTTCACCGGCCGAGTCGTCGCCGTAAGCTGCCTTCGCAAGTGAGCGGCAATCGGTTGAGCTACGACGATCGAGGCTCGCGCCGGCGATTCGTGGCATTACATTGGGGCCAACCGATGACCTCCCTTCGTGCTCGTACTGCTCGTCGCGCGCCCGCATCAAGCGTCGGCCGCGCAGCGATCGCCGTGCTCCTCACGATGGCGACGCTCCTCTGGGTGATCACGGCATCGGCGGCGTTCAAGCCGCCGCCGATCAACGGCCACGTGATGGACACGGCGGGTCTCCTCACGCCGGAGCAGGTGCTCCGGCTCGATCAGAAGCTCGACGAGGCGCGGAAGACGACCGGGTTCGCGGTCGTCGTCTTCATCCCGAAGTCGCTCGAGGGCGAGGACATCTCCGACGTCGCCTACAACACGTTCCGCACGTGGGGCGTCGGCACGAAGAAGGGCGACGACGGCGTCCTCCTCGTCATCGCCCCCGAAGAGAAGAAGACGCGCATCGAGACCGGTTCGGGGGTCGGCGGCGCGCTCACCGACCTCCAGTCGAGCCACATCGACCGCGACGTCATCAATCCGCTCCTCAAGCAGGGCCAGTACTTCGACGCCGTCGACAAGGGCACCGACGCCATCCTGCACGAGCTCGTCACCGGAACTCCGGGCGGCGTCAGCGATCCCGGTAAGGATCCCACCGCCTCGAAGACGAACCGCCACGGCGGTCGCGGCGCTCAGGCTCCTCCGAGCATGATGTCGCAGACGGTGAAGACCGTCGCGGTCGGCATCGGTGTCATCCTCGTCATCATCCTCGCGATCGTCTCGCCGACGTTCCGCCAGTTCCTCTTCTTCTTCCTCCTCTTCGGTCGAGGCGGCGGAGGCGGAGGCTTCGGCGGTGGCGGCGGAGGTGGTGGTGGTGGAGGCGGCTCGGGCTACGGCGGCGGAGGCGGCAGCTCGGGCGGCGGCGGCTCGAGCGACGACTGGTAACCGTCTCGGTGCCGACGCGTCAGAGCGCGTAGCCGAGCTGGATCTCGACCTGCGGGTAGTAGCGCGAGAACCGCGGAGGGCTGTCACCGCCGGGGATGCGCGCCTCGTGGTACTGGATGCCGAGACCGCCGCCGAGGAGGATCGAATCGCCGAGCAGCGCGGAGTAACCGATGCTCACGCCCGCGGCCGACACCGGGCCGGCGCGGCGATCACCGTTGCGGAGGCCCCAGCCGATGCCGGCCTGCGCGAACGGTGAGATCCACATGCCGGTGGGCGCCGCACCGAAGGGATGAAAGAAGACGCGACCACGCGCGATGACGCCGCGCAGGTCGCCGCCTTTGTTGCTGTCGCCGGAGAGGCCGAGGAAATTGACGTTCTGCGTCCACGGCTGGTAGTAGCCGCCCACGATCTGCGCGGCGATCCACGGCGACGTCGACGCTTGATAACCGAACGCGACGACGTGCTCTCCCAGGTCGGCGATGAGCAGTCGCTGCCCAGCGCGCTCGGCCGGCGGCGCGGCCTTCAGGGCCTCCGGCGTTCCCTCCGCCCCCGCGTTCGACGCGACCGTGACGGCGAACGCAAGGACGACGACGAAGGATGCGACGGGCGCGACACGCTGGCCTGAGGGAAGCACGCGCCGATGCTACCCGAGCGACGCTCAATCGGTGGTGGTGAAGAAGCCCTCGGTGCCACTGCCTTGGACGAAGAGCATGGTCGGCAAGGTGCCCACCATGATCGTCTTCGAGTCGATGGGACCGATGACTTCGACACCGCTGTAGCCGGGGTCGGTTCCTACATCGAGCATCATCAACGCGGCCGTCGGGACCGTGCCCGTGCTCGCCTGCGCATCGAAGTTGCACGAAACGGTCTTGTAGGTCGTGTCGGTGGTCGTGATGTACGTGATCGAGACTTGGCCGGCGCCACCACCCGTCCACGTGAGCGTCGCATCCGCCGAACGGCTGAAATCCGGGCACTTCACGTCCGCGCACGCGGGCGCGGTCAGCACGATGTCGTTCGGCGCAACGACGGTCTGCGTGGTGAACGCGGGCAGGTCCGGGCCGCCGGCCCCGCTGAAGGAGATCACGTCGCCGCCATTGTAGAACCTCGTCTGCGCTCTCACGCTCGAGTAGCCGTCGACTCCGGCGTCCCCCAACGGGCCGAACGTGAGCGACGCGGGACTGCTCGCGCCCGTTCCCGTCACCGTGATGGTTCCCGCGTTGAGCGACGAACGAAGGACGCCGTTGCCCGGCGGACAGCTCGTCACGGTGCATCCGGCAACCATGCCGATCGTGCAGCCGGCCGGAGTCGGCGCGGACGGATAGAACTGGGCCGAGACGCCGACCTGCGTCGACGACGACGTCACGAGCTGCGAGACGAAGATCGTCGCCGATCCCGCGCCCGTGCTCACGCTGCCGTCTCCTCCTCCCCCATCTCCGCCGCCGCCGTCGACCCCGGGTCCGCCGCCGTCGACGTTGCTCGTCTGACCGTCGCCGTTACCTCCGCCGTCGCCTCCGGCGGCAGTGCCATCGTTCGTGGCGCTCGAACAAGCGAAGAGGCCCGCGGTAGCGAAGCACGTGGTGGCGACGGTGATGAGCGCGGCCCGATGGAAGTTCATGCGGCCCTCGTCGCATGGCTCATGCCCGCGACGTGACCTCGTAAACACGCGCTATTTACCGCTCGAAGACGTGCGCGCACAAACGACGTCGTGCGCGCGCACGCAACGCCGCGACCGGCTCCTCACCGACTAGCGATTCCCGCGACGACCCTTGACGCGATCCGCGTCCGTCGTCGTGCCTACCCCGCCCGCCGTGCCGGTGGTGCGCGTGCGACCGCCGCGACCGCCACCGAGATCGGGATGCGGGCGCCTCTGTCGGGAGTCTTGCGGCTGCTGCGGCGCTTGTTGCGCGCGACCGCTCCCGCTGGGTGCGCCTCGCGAGTCGCCCGAGCTCGAGCCGCGACGTGCGCCGCCGCCCCAGTCCTCGGTCACGTCGTAGCCGCGACGTCCCGGAGCGCCGCCGCCGTAACGCGGCCCCGTGGTCTCCGGCTTCGGAGCGCCGGGTCCGCCGGAGCCAGCCCCGGTGCCGCCGCGTCCGCTGCGTCGATGCGTGTTCGGTCCACGCGGCTTCTCCGCGGCCGGCGGTGCTTCGCGACGCTCGCGCGCCGGACCACGACGGGGTCGATCGTCCTTCACGGGCCGGCGCTCCGACGGACCACGCGTGCGACGCGCCGGCGCGAGCGCCTGCTCGGGCGGCGACGGTACCGACTTGGGAACGCCGTACGTCTTCTTGAGCTGCACGAGCTCCTCGCGCGTCATGTGACGCCACTGACCCGGACGCAGACCCTCCGCCGAGATCTGCGCGAACTCGAGGCGCGCGAGGCGCATGACCGGGAAGCCGGTCGCCTCGCCCATTCGGCGGATCTGCTGGTTGCGCCCCTCCTTGATGGTGAGCTCGAACCACGTCTTGTCGCCTTCGAAGCGCAGCGTCTTCGCCTCGGCGGCGTGGGTCATGCCGTCTTCGAGCTGCACGCCGTTGCGCCAGCGGTCCATGTCCTCGGACTTCATCTTGCCGTTGACCTTCACGACGTAGGTCTTCGGCACGGCCTTCTTCGGATGGAGGAGCCCCTCCGCGAAGTCGCCGTCGTTCGTGGCGAAGAGCACGCCGCTGGTCGCGAAGTCGAGCCGCCCGACCGGGTACACGCGCGCGCCGACGGGCGCGAGGATGTCGCGGACGGTGGGGCGTCCCTCGGGATCGCTCATGGTCGCCACCACGCCGCGTGGTTTGTGGAGGACGATGTAGACGTGCTGCTCGGCGACCACGCGCTTGCCGTCCACCTCGATGCGGTCGTTGCGCGCGTCGGCCTTGGCGCCGAGCTCGGTGACGACGCGGCCGTTAACGCGCACGCGGCCCTCGGTGATGAGCTTCTCTGCGGCGCGGCGCGAGGCGATGCCGCCGGCCGCGAGGATCTTCTGGATGCGTTCCATGGGCGGTGCGATGCTTTCCGGGTGCCGACTAGTAGCCGTGAAGGGGTTCGGCGTCACGCCATAGCGCGCGTGCTTGGGCTGGCCTTCGCCGCGAGCGTCGCATTCGCCGCGAGGAACGCGGCCGCCGCGCCGCTCGTGATCGACGGTGTCGTGCCTGCCGACGGCCCCGATCACTTCTTCCTCGATTTCGACGTGCCCGCCGGCACGAAGGAGATCGAGATCCGTCACGACGACAAGTCCGACGTGAACATCCTCGATTGGGGTCTCTACGATCAGGACGGCTACCGGGGCTGGGGCGGCGGAACCACCGAGGCCACCATCGTCGGCGAGACCGCGGCTTCGCGCGCGTACGTCCCCGGCCCCATCAAGCCCGGTACGTGGCGCGTGATCGTCGGCAAGGCGAAGGTGGTGGCGTCACCGGCGCTCTATCACGTCGAGATCGACCTCCGCACCGCGCCCACGCTGGCCCCGGTGCCGCGTCAGCCCTACCAGGTGGCAACGCCACGCAAGACCGAGGTCCGCTACTACGCCGGCGACTTCCACGTTCACTCCAAGGAGTCGACCGACGCGAAGCCAACGCTCGACGCCAACGTGGCGCTCGCGAAGCAGCAGGGTCTCGACTTCATCGAGATGAGCGATCACAACACGATCACGCAGCTCGATTTCTTCGACGACATCCAGGCGAAGGAGCCCGCGTTCCTGCTCATCCCGGGCATCGAGCTCACCACGTACATGGGCCACGCCAACGCGATCGGCGCCACGAAATGGGTCGACCACAAGATCGGCCAGCCCGGCGTCACCATCGAGGCCTCCGCGGATCAGATCCTCGCGCAGGGCGCCATCCTGAGCATCAATCATCCCGTGCTCGATCTCGGCGACCTCTGCATCGGCTGCGCGTGGAAGCACCAGCTCGATCCGAAGAAGGTCGGCGGCGTCGAGATCGGCACCGGCGCCCTCTCGAAGGGCGCGTCGCTCTTCTCCAAGAACGCCATCGCGTTCTGGGACGCCATCCTCGATCAGGGACTGAAGGTCCCGGCGATGGGCGGCAGCGACGACCATCGCGCCGGCATCTCCGATGGCAACGCGGAGAGCCCGATCGGAAGCCCCACCACCCTGGTCCGCGCGACGGAGCTCTCGGTGGCCGGCATCATGGCCGGTGTGCGCAAGGGCGCGACGGTGGTGAAGCTCGAGAGCCCGATCGATCCGATGTGCGAGCTCGAGGCCGCGGTGACGAAGGGCGGCGGTGACGCCATCGCGTTCCCCGGCGACACGATCGGCGTCCGGTCCATCGTGCTGCGCGCGAAGGTGAGCGGCGGCCCGCCCGGCGAATCACACTCGCTGCGGCTCGTGAAGAACGGCGTGCCCTTCGGCGATCCCGTCGACGTCACGAGCGATCCGTTCGTCTTCGAGGCCATCGTGCCGGCGCCGCCCATGGGCGAAGATCGCTGGCGGGCCGAGGTGCTGCTCGAAGGCGCGCCGCTCACCGTGACGAGCCATGTGTGGCTCAAGCTCGACGCGAACGGCCCGCAGTCCGTCGAGACGAAGACCGACAGCGGCGGCGGCTGCGCGGTGATCGCATCCGCGCCCGACGGCGGCACGCGGTCGCCGGCGCTGCCGCTCGTCGCCATCGGTGTCGCGCTCGCGGGTCTCACCGTCGTGCGCGCGCGCCGACGTCGCTGAGGATCACTTCTTCGCGACGCACGTGTCTCCGCAGCCGTCGCCGTCGGTGTCGACGAGCGTGGTCGGAGGCGCGCAGTCGATGATCACCGGCGAGCACGCCGACGGCTTGCAGCCGTCGATGCATCCGTCGCCGTCGTAGTCGGCCGGCGCACTGCCCGCGGCGCAGTCGCCGACGAACGGAGCGCAGGCGGTCTTCACGCACTGATCGAGGCAACCGTCGCCGTCGGTGTCGCCGGGCGCATAACCGCGCGCGCAGTCGAAGCCGACGGCGGGGCACGCTTGCCGGACACAGGTCTGGGTGCAGCCGTCGCCGGTGGGTTGCGCCGTGAAGCCGGGCGCACAGTGGACAGGCGGTGGGGGCGGACACACGGGACCGTTGCCGCCGCTCGTGCCGCTGCTGCCACCGCTCGATCCGCTCGAGCCGCTGGTGCCGCCGCTGGTGCCGCTGCTGCCGATGCCGGTGCCGTCGACGCTGCCGCCGCACGCCGCGAGAACCACCACGAGCCCTACTGCCAAACCGGTCACGAGCGTCTTCATGATGACGCCCCCCTCAGCACGACGCGCGCCAGGTCACGAAGTGCCTGTTTTCACGGCATCTCCGGCGCTGCGCGGCCGCGATCCGCGCACTGTGCGCCATATGGTCGGCCGCATGGCACAGCCACGTGGCACAGCGACGCCGTCGT
Source organism: Myxococcales bacterium (assembly GCA_034666145.1). Taxonomy (GTDB): domain Bacteria; phylum Myxococcota_A; class Polyangia; order Polyangiales; family Polyangiaceae; genus Labilithrix. The sequence goes on from JAXDMI010000005.1 coordinate 7,324, forward strand.
CGCTGCTCCTCTACTTCGCCTCGGCGGCTCGCCTACTTCTTCTTCGCGGGCGTCACGGCCTTGGGCGCGCCGGCGTCCTTGCCGCCGCCGCCGGTGCCTGCGTCGCCCGTGGGCGATGAGCCGCCACCGCCGCCGCCCGCGTCTCCGCGCGCAGCCATCTCGGCGTTCATCATCTCGTCGCGCGCCTTGCGGTCGGCGGCCTCGGCCTCGTACTTCAGCTGCTCGTCGCGGTCCCAGCGATCGACGTGGCCGTCGAACGAGTCGTCGAGACCGACGCGCTCGAGGCGACCGCGCGTGTAGATCTCCCAGATATCCGGCTTGCCGTCGAAATTGCGATCGCGACGGATGCGCTGCAGCTGCCCGTCGACGTAGAACTTCCACACGTCGGGTCGGCCGTCGTTGTTGGTGTCGAGATCCTCTTCGGCCATGCGGCCGTCGACGAAGTTGATCCAGAGATCGGTGCGGCCGTCGTAGTCACGGTCGGCCTCTTCGTGGACCGCCTCGCCCTTCGCGTTGAAGGTGCGCACCGTGTCCTTGATGCCGTCGAGGTTCGTGTCGATCTCGCGGCACACGAGCGTCTTGTGGCGCGCGTCACCTTCGCCGAACGTCTTGAAGATGCGACGGACGTTGGGACGGAGCGCGCCGGGTCCCGCGGTCTCGCTGACCTCGAGCTCGGGCTTGTCGCGCCAGTCGCAGCGCGTACGGTCGTCGGCGGGCCACTTGCTCTGATCCTTGGTGCCGCCGGGAGCGGTAACGGTCTTCACGGCACCCTTCGAGGCGGAGCCGCCACCGCACGCGCCGAGCGCCAACGCACCAAGGGCGCCGAGGACACCGACCGCAACGAGCGTGCTCGAACCGAGACGCGTGCTCATCGCTTGGCTCCTCCGCGCTGCGGCTTGCCGACGACGCCGGCATCCTGCGCCGGCGGCGTGGTGGGCGGTGCGGGCTCGTTGTTGAGGCTCGGCATCGAGAGCGTCGGCGGCGTGGTGGCCGTCGGAGCCGCGGGCGGGGGCGGCGCGCTGGCGGTGCCCGCGTCCGTCACGGTCTGGCCGTTCGAACCGAGCGTGATCGTCGAATCGGGATCGGGCAGCCCGTCACCGTTGCGATCCATCGCGATGGTCACCTTGTCGCCGTCGAAGGTCCACCACTGGTCGATTTTGCCGTCGCCGGTCGCATCGCGTTCGCGCTTGGTGCGCGCGCCGGTGGTCGGATCGAAGAAGTCCCACGTGTCGAGCCGGCCCTGGTTCGTCGTGTCGAGCTCGCGGCGAACGAGCTTGCCGTTCTCGTAGTGCTCGATCGAGTTGACGATGCCGTTGTCGTCGTAGTCGGCCTCGCGCCGGCGGAGCTGACCCGTCTGGTCGTAGTACTCCCACATGTCCGGCTTGCCGTCGTGATTGAGGTCGGTGATGCGGCAGATCTCGCGACCGCCCTTCGAGACCTTCTTGATGTCCGGCTTGCCGTCGTTGTTGGCGTCGAGCATCTCGACTTTGTTGCCGGACTCGTCGCACGCCTCGTGCTCGATGACCTCCGACCGCACGCCTTCGGGGAGCTTCGCGTTCGCGGTCCCCGACGCGCTGTCGCTGCCGCAACCGACCGAGGCGCCGATGCCCGCGCCGGTGAAGACCGCGAGAGCGAGCGTCAGGCCGCGGAAGCGGCGCGACCTCGGGGACGTCAAGATGAAGCCGTAAGCCATAGGTCTCTTTCTCACGCCCAACCGCGCGCGCCGACAACCATAAACGGGCTCCTGGCTCTGCCGCAAGATGCGACCCCCGCGGCGCCCGCCCCCGAGGGCGATTGTGGCGAACTGCCGGTGATTGTTGGGCTTAAGACGAAAACGCGTGCATTTTACAACGAGGTCACGGTCGCCCTTGACCGTCACGTATGGTCAGGTAGTGTATCTCCACGGACCGGGCCTGGACCCACGGTTCCTCAGCGCCCTAGCGGCAGGTCCGGGACTGGGTTACGAGGATCGCGCCTGCGCGCTAAGACGCCAGAAACACAACGGTAAATCCAGCGCGCATCGTGTGGATGCTCGCCACGCTAGCCACGCTCGCCACGTACGACCATGCGGAAGAAGATTTCGACCACCATCTACGTGACGCCGGAGCAGGCTGACAAGCTGAAGCTCCTGCACGAGCGTACGAAGGTCCCCGTCGCGGTCTACATCCGTGAAGGCATCGACCTGGTGCTCCGGCACTACGCGCACATGCTGCCGGGTCAGCTGGCGCTGGTCCCCGAGTCGGACTCGCAGTCTCAGTCCCAGTCTCAGTCCCCCCGCCCGGGCGACGTGCACGAGACGAGCGCGGCCTCCGAAGCACCGCCCTCTGCTGCAGCGGCCGGCGGCAAGAAGTAGAGTCCTTCTCCTTCCTCGGCTACAGGCTGCCTCCCGTCGCGTCGCTGGTCGCGCATTCGCGACTGCGCCGACGCGCCGACCACGCCCCGACCACGCCTCGTTCCTGACCGATGCCGTTCAATCCGTCCAAGATTCGCAATTTCTCGATCATCGCGCACATCGATCACGGGAAATCGACGCTCGCCGATCGCATCCTCGAGGTCACCGGCGCGCTCACCCAGCGTGAGTCCCGCGAGCAGTTCCTCGACAAGATGGACATCGAGCGCGAGCGCGGGATCACGATCAAGGCGCAGAACGTCCGGCTCCGCTACACGGCGAAGGACGGCGAGGTCTATCAGCTCAACCTGATCGACACTCCCGGTCACGTCGATTTCAACTACGAGGTCTCGCGGAGCCTCTCGGCGTGCGAGGGCGCGATCCTCGTCGTCGACTCGACGCAGGGGGTCGAGGCGCAGACCCTCGCCAACGTCTACCTCGCCATCGATCAAGGCCTCGAGGTCATTCCCGTCCTCAACAAGGTCGATCTTCCGTCGAGCGATCTCGACAAGACGAAGATCGAGATCGAGCAGATCATCGGCCTCGACACCTCGGACGCCGTCGCATGCAGCGGCAAGACCGGCGTGGGCGTTCCCGACATCCTCGAGCAGATCGTCGCGAAGATCCCGGCGCCGAAGGGCAACCCGGAGGGGCCGCTGCGTGCCCTCATCTTCGACTCCTGGTACGACCCGTACCGCGGCGCAGTGGTCATGTTCCGCGTCATCGACGGCTCGGTGAAGCGCGGCGACAAGATCCGCTTCATGAACACGAAGACCGAGTTCGAGGTCACCGAGATGGGCGCCTTCACGCCCCATCCGAAGGCCCTCGACGAGATCGGCCTCGGCGAGGTCGGCTTCCTCGCCGCCAACATCAAGAGCGTGACCGACGCGAAGGTCGGCGACACGATCACGCACGCGTTCACGCAGACGACGAAGCCCGCGACCGAAGCCCTGCCCGGCTACAAAGAAGTGAAGCCGATGGTCTTCGCGGGCATCTACCCGACGGACGCCTCCGACTACGGCAACCTGCGCGACTCGCTCGAGAAGCTGCAGATGAACGACTCCGCCTTCAACTTCGAGGCTGACTCGTCGGAGGCTCTCGGCTTCGGGTATCGCTGCGGGTTCCTCGGGCTGCTCCACATGGAGATCATCCAGGAGCGGCTCGATCGCGAGTTCAACCTCGACCTCATCACGACCGCGCCGAGCGTCGTCTATCACGTCTTCACCACCAAGGAGTCCTCGGGCGGTGAGAGCAACAAGGTGATCGTCGACAACCCGGCGAAGCTTCCGCCCGTCGTCAGCATCGACCGCATCGAAGAGCCGTTCGTGAAGCTGACCATTCACGTGCCGCACGAGTTCGTGGGCGCGGTGATCACGCTGTGTCAGGACAAGCGCGGCACGCAACTCGACATGACGTGTCCGAGCGCCGATCGCTACATCATCGTCTACGACATCCCGTTCGCCGAGGTGCTCTTCGACTTCCACGACAAGCTGAAGAGCGTCACACGCGGCTACGCGTCGATGGACTACGAGGTCACGTCCTACAAAGCCGGCAACCTGGTGAAGGTCGACGTGCTCGTGAACGGAGAGCCCCTCGATGCGCTCTCGATCATCGTGCACAAGGATCGCGCCTTCCACCGCGGTCGCGCGCTGACCGAGAAGCTGAAGGAGTTCGTTCCGCAGCAGCAGTACGAGGTCGCGATCCAGGCGGCCATCGGCGGAAAGATCATCGCGCGCGAGACGGTGCGCGCCCTCCGCAAGGACGTCACGGCGAAGTGCTACGGCGGCGACATCTCCCGCAAGCGCAAGCTCCTCGAGAAGCAAAAAGAGGGCAAGAAGCGCATGAAGCAGGTCGGCAACGTCGAGATCCCGCAGAAGGCGTTCCTCGCGATCTTGAAGGTCGATCAGTAGAGAGCGCCGTGGCTCGCGGGTTCTTCGGGCGCGACGCCGAGCGGGCCTCCGTGCTGGCTCATCTCGCCGGGGGAGAGCGCATCGTGGTGCTGCGTGGCCCGCCGGGCGTCGGAAAGACGACGCTCGCGCATGCCGTCGCCGCAGACCTGAGCAAGGCCGGGCACGACGTGCGCTCGGTGTCGCTGGAGAGCGCGCGCGATCGGGGTGACGTGCTCGCCGCCATCGCGCGCGGCGTCGGCTTGGCAGCGCGCGCGGCCGATCCGCGCGTGCTCCTCGAGCGCATCGCCGCGCGTCTCGGCGGACGCCGCGCAGTGCTGCTCCTCGACGGGCTCGAGCACGTCGCGCTGGCCGTTGGAGAGATCGCGGCGGATCTCGTCGATGCCACGACCGACGTCGCGATTCTGGCTCCGTCGCGCGAGCGACTGGGCGCGCCGCTCGAGGTCGTGGTGGCGGTGGCGCCCCTGCCCCTCGCCGATGCCGTGGCCCTGCTCCTCGATCGGACGCGGCGTCTCGCGCCCGCGCGCGTCATCGAGCCGGGGGCCGCGGAGAAGCTCGCGCTGCGGGCGGGCCGACTGCCGCTCGCGATCGAGCTGGTCGCGGCGCGTGTGGCGACGCTCGGCGCGCAGCAGGTCCTCGACGGCCTGGCGGACGGCGAGCTCGCGATCGATGCGCTCGACCGCGCGCTGGATGCGTCGTGGGCGCTGCTCGCGGAGCACGATCGCACCGCGCTCGCAGCGCTCAGCGTGTTCCGCGGGACCTTCACGCTGGAGGCGGCGCGAGCGGTCCTGGGCGAGGACCGACCGGCGGCTGCGCTCGGGGCCCTCCATGCCCTCGATGCGTTGGTGGCCGCGTCGCTGCTCGAAGCCGGCGAAGGGCCGGAGGGCGCTCGCTTCGCGATGCTCGACGGCGTCCGAGCGTACGCGTCACGACGTGCGCGGGAGGGCGGGATCGCCGAGGACGCGGCTCGCTTGCACTCGATGCACTATGCACGCACATCGACGCCTCGCTCCGACGACGCGTCGTCGTGGGCGCGACTGGTGCGCGATCGCGAGGATCTCCTCGCCGCGTGGGAGCATGCGCGCGCGCATGACGCGCGGGCGGCGGCGCGGCTCGCGGTGACGCTGGATCCGTTGCTGGTCACGCAGGGGCCGGCGGGGCTCCATCGGCGCGTGTTGGAGGAGGCGTTGCGGGCGGTGACCGACGCGAGCGCGAACGCGAGCGCGAGCGCGAGCGCGAGCGCGAGCGCGGACGCGGACGCGGACGCGGGGGCGGACGCGGACGCGAGGGCGGACGCGGACGAGCTGCGCGGGGCCGAGATTGATTTGAGGCTGGCGATTGGGCGGATCGACGGGCTGCGGGGGTTGCATGCGGCGGCGCTTCCGCACTTCGCGACGGCGATGGAGATTGCCGATGCGATGGGCGATCGATCGCGGGCGGGGTGGAGCGCTGCGTTCCTCTGCTTCAGTCTGCGGCCGCTCGGGAGGTTCGAGGAGGCACGCGCTCACGGAGGCCGCGCACTCGCCGCCGCGAGAGCGGCGCGCGATCCGCGGCTCGAGGCGATGGCCGAGCAGGCTCTCGGCAGCGTCGACCTCGCCGCCGGGGATCCGAGCAGCGCGCTTGCGTCGTATCGACGGGCAGTGGCGGCGGCGCGCATCGCCGGCGCGCCTCGCCTCGAAGGCATCACGCTCGCGAACGTCGCGCTCGCTCATCGCGCGCTCGGCGACCTCGACGAGGCGCTGATCTTCGACACCGAGTCGCGCGCGGCGTTCGAGCGTGCTGCCGATCGCTTTCATCTCGCGCGCATCTCCGTCGCCTTCGGCAACATCCTCGTCGACAGCGGCAAGCTCGACGAAGCCGAAGCACATCTCGCCGGCGCGCTCGACGCGGTCGTCGAGCAAGGTGATCTCGAGGGGGAGATCGAGGCGCGCACCGGCCTCGCACGGACCGCCGCCGCGCGTGGCGATGCCCGTCTCGCGCAACGACGGCTCGACGATCTCGAGGCCGTGGCGCGCCTCACCGACGACGTCGTGGAGCGCAGGCGGGTCGCCCAGCTGCGGGCATCGCTCGCCCCGGTCGCATCGCCTCCAGCATCGCCCGCGGCGGCACCTTCCCTCGCGCTCCGCGCTTCGCGCGACGGACGCACGCTCGAGCTCGGCGATCGTCGCATCGATCTCAGTCGTCGCGGCCCGCTGCGACGCCTCCTCATCGCGCTCGTCGATCGGCGTCTTCGCGATCCCGGCAGCGCGCTGACCGTCGGCGACATGCTCGCCGCCGGCTGGCCGGGCGAGAAGATGCGCAGCGAATCCGGCGCCGCGCGCGTGTACATGGCCATCCGCCGGCTGCGGGTGCTCGGCCTCGAGCCGGTGCTGCACACCTCCGACGAAGGCTATGCGCTCGACTCGGACGTCACGGTCTCGTGGCTCGACGACCCTGAACGTTAGGGGAAGTTAGGCCCGCGCCGCCCCCGCGTGAGGCATTCGAAGAGCCATGAAGTCCTGGCTCACCGTCTTGTCGCTGCTCTCGACCCTCGCCTCGGTTCCCGTCCTCGCGACCGCATGCTCGTCTTCGAACGACGCACCGGCCGCGCCGCCCGTCACGCCACCACCACCGGCGACCGACGTCGACGCGGGCGCCGACGCCGCCGAAGCCGCGCCGCCCGCGAATCCGCTGCCGTGGGTGTCGTGCCCGCTGCACAGCGAAGGCGACGGTCCGATGGCCGAGTGCGCGACGGTGAAGACGCCGCTCGATCCCAAGCGTCCCGACGGACCCACCATCGACGTCTTCGTGAAGCGCTTCAAGCCTGCCGGTGGCAAGAGCCTCCGTCAGGTGTGGATGCTCCAGGGCGGTCCCGGCGGGTCCGGCTACGTCTTCGAGAACCTCGCCGAGCAGATCGCCACCAAATTCCCGGACATCGACTACTACATGCCCGATCACCGCGGCACCGGGAAGTCGACGCGCCTCGGCTGCCCCACGCAGGAAGCCGAGGGCACCGAGGAAGGGATCAACATCAGCGAGGCGGAATGGCCCGCGTGCCTCGCCGACGTGCAGGCGAAGGAGGGCGCACGCCTCCCCTTCTTCACCGCGACGAATGCCGCGAACGACCTCGGCCTCCTCATCGAGCGCGCGAAGCAGCCGGGTCAAGCGACCTTCGTGTACGGCGTCTCGTACGGCACGTACCTCGCGCATCGCTACCTGCAGCTTTTTCCCAAGCAGGCGGACGGCGTCGTCTTCGACTCGTACGTGCCGCCCGGCACGAGCCTCGCGCGTCAGGACGCCGACGCCAACGAGGCGGCACGGGATTTCTTCGCGGTCTGCGGGAAGGATGCATTCTGCATGGGTAAGATGGGCGCTGACCCTTGGGCCAAGGCCGAGGCGCTCTTCGCCAAGCTGAAGACCGGCTACTGCCCGGACATCGCGATCCCGGAGCTGCCCACGCACGTCCTTCTCCGCCGCGCGTTCGGGCAGTTCCTGATGGACCCCGCGCTGCGCGTCTACATCCCGGCCATCGTGTATCGCGTCGATCGCTGCGCCGCGAACGACGTGACCGCCCTGAAGCAGCTCGTCGCCAACCTCACGCAGCAGCAGCCCGCCGGCGAATTCGCGAAGCAGTGGGGCTGGATCCTCTCGAACAACATCACGCTGTCCGAGCTCTGGGAGGACCCTTCGCCGACGGCCGCGGAGCTCTCCGCGATCCGGGAGGCATCGGTGGCGTCGCGCGACGTGACCACCAACTTCGACTTCCAGATCGGCAAGTGGCCGACCTACCCGAAGGACGAGTACATGGGCGGCTGGCCGACGACCGACGTGCCCGTCCTCTTCCTGCAAGGCGGCCTCGATCCCGCGACGCTGCTCCGCAAGGCGGTGGTCGCGAAGGACCACTTCAACAAGCCGCATCAGAGCTTCGTCGAGATCCCGACGGCGACCCACACCGTGATCGTCTCGTCTGCGACGACCGCGAACCGCTCGTGCGGCACGAGGATCATGATGAACTTCTTCGAAAACCCCCAGGCGCCCCTCGACACGAGCTGCCTCCCGACCGTCGTCCCCCTGGATTTCCAAGGTCAGAAGCCCATCAGTCAGGCGCTGCTCGGCACCACCGACGCATGGGAGTGATCGCCTGAAAAGCGTGGGCGAGGCATGCAACCTCGCCCACGCCCCTCCTCTTACGGTAGCCTTGTCCGGACCGAGGGTTTGGTCAGGCCCGTGAGGAAGACACCACTCAAGAAACGGGTCACGCGGAGCATCAAGCCGCGCAGCAACGTCGATCCGACGCGGGTCGCGCTCGCGGCGCTCGAGCGCATTCGCACGGTCCTCGTGAAGTCGGGCTATCAGGAGCGCCTCGGCGAGCCGCTCAGCATGAAGGAGCTCGCCGCGCAGGCGCAGCTCCTCGGCACCGAGCTTCCGCCCAGCTACGTCGCGGCGATGCGCGTCTCGAGCAAGATCGGCGAGCCCGAGCTCTTCCTCCACTCGCAGCAGATGGCCGACGAGGCGAAGAAGATCGTCGCGTACGGCGGCGAGGAGGCGAAGCGCTACGCGCCGTTCTGTCGGTCGACGGAGAGGTTCGTGTGCTTCGACACCGGCGCGGGCAAGCGGCTCGTCTCGTCGATCCGCCACGAAGGCGAGCTGCCCATCGTGGAGTGGCAGAACGGCTCCGCGAATCCCATCGCAGCGCACTTCGGCGAGTGGCTCGACATGGTGGCCGATGCGCGCGAGGAGTCGGTGGAGAGCGCGGCGAAGATGCCGCAGCGCCTCAAGCGCCTCCTCTACGAGCTCGGGTTCCGCTTCGAGTACCCGGTCGTCGGGCGACTCGAGACGGGCGACGCCGACGCCATCGTCGATCTCATCGGCAAGGAGCTGTCGTACAACGTTCGCGGCGACGTGGATCGGCTCTTCGATTCGAGTGGCAAGGCCTCGCTCACGCTCAACGTCGACGAGTTCACGCTCGCCGTGTCGCTGCGCACCGGCATCTACGTCTTCGAGGCCGAGGACGTCTTCCGGTGGCTCCGTCACTTCCGCGACGAGAACTTCTTCAGCGACGTCGTCACCGTGCCGAGCCACCCCGACAACGTCCGCGATCTCCGGCGCGCCTCGCGCGAGGCGCCGCTCGTGCAGCGCGGCGTCATGCACGTGCCGCTGCTCTCGGCGTCGCGCTACGTGTTCCGCGCCGCGAGCGGCACGTCGGCCGCCGACTTCTACGTGCTCGGCCGCACGGCGTCGACGAGCGAGAACGCCTCGAGCCTCGTCTTGCACGTCGTCGAGAACGTCATCGCCACGACGCACAACGTCGACGAGCCGCTCAACGATCTCTACGTCGCGCGCGACGGCACGATGTGGGGCCTCACCACGACGCACGCGGTCCGCATCACCGGCGGACGCACGCAGAGCTTCCCGCTCCAGCGCCCCACGCACGGTCGTCCGTGGTGGTACGGCATCGGCGGCGGGGGCGACCGCGTCCTCATCTGGGGCGCCGGCGCCCTCCTCGAGTTCGACGGGAGCTCGTTCGTGCCGTTCGAGCCCGACGCGATGCTCGACGACAGCGAATCGGTGGTGGCGCTCTGCGCGAACAACCTCCGCATCTCGATGCTCGTCTGCGGCGATCGCATGGGCGCCGTCGCGCGCTTCGATTCCGTGGGGTGGCAGCCGATCACCGAGGACCAGGTCATCGAGTCTTCGCTCGCCGATCTCGACGTATGGCGCGGCGCCGCGTACGTCCTCGATCGCGAAGGCTCCGTGTGGAAGGTCTCGAACGGACCGCCGCGCCCCATGAACCTCGCGTCGCATCACCAGGCCTTCCTCACCGAGGCCGGCACGCCGCGACCGTTCTACTCCGCGCGCGCGTACGACGGCGGCGTCCTCCTCGCGAGCAACGGCGGCGTGGTCTCCGCAGGTACCGGCGATCCGGTCTTCCACGCGGTGCCCGGCGGACGCGATCCCGTGCGGCTCGTTCGCGTCGGACAGCTCGACGCGAGCGGCGCGCCCGTGGACGCAAACGCGGCACGTGACGTCGGCATCATCGCGCTCGCCGGTGCGAATGCTTGGGTCTGGAAGAACGGCGCCTTCAGCGTGCTCGACATGCACGAGTGGTAGAGCACGTGCTTGACAGGAGCCCAAAAGGGGTCTTCCGTCTTCGCTCCATGTCTCAGAAAATCGCTGCGCTGACCGCGCGGGTGAACGAGAAGGCTGCCGGCGACACGTCGAAGTGGACCTACGAGGGCTCCGTGCCGTTCGTCGACCTCGGCGCGGCTGCGCTGGGCGGCGACGTCCCGCACGTCCATCGCTTCCGTCTCGGCAACGGCCTGCGCCTCCTCGTGCTGGTCGATCGCAGCGCGCCCGTGATGAGCTACTTCACCTGGTTCCGCGTGGGCTCACGCCACGAGAAGCCCGG
>JAXDMI010000006.1:0-10169 GCA_034666145.1 Myxococcales bacterium
GAAGGTGCGGAGGCGGCTCATCTGGCCCTGACCGCCCTGCGACTGCTGCCGCATCATCTCGCGGAGCTCCTGGAGCTTCTGCCGTAGCTGCTCCTTCTCCTCCTGCGTCATCTCCTCTTTGGCCATGCGGTTGATGTCCTGCGCGGCGTTGTCGAGGTCCTGCGCGGACATCCCCATGTCCTTCATCAGATCCTCGGCGGCCTTCTGCAGCTCGCGGTCGAGGCGATCGAGCTCGCGCTGGGTCTTCTGCTGCTGCTCGCTCTCGCGATCGAGGCGCTCGAGCTCGCGCTCCTTCTTCTGGAGGAGGCTCTTCTCCTGCTCGTTCGCCCCCGCGTCGCCCATTTTTTGCTTCTGCTTGAGGAGATCCTGCTTCAGCTCTTCGCGCTTGTTGGCGATGGCCTCGGCGCGCTTCGCCTGATCTTCGCCGGCCTTCTTGAGCGCCTCGCGCATCTTCTCGAGCTGCGCCTTGTCGACGCCTTTGCCTTGCTCGCGGAGCTTCTTCGCGAGGTCGTGCATCGCCTTCTCGGCGTCGCTGAGGTTCTTGTTCTCGAGCGCCTCGCCGGCCGGCTTGGTCAGCTCGCTCTTCTTCATCTCCTCGCCCATCTTCTTGAGGGCTTCCTCGAGCGCCTTCGAATCGGCCTCGCGTCCCTGGAGCAGCTTGTCTTCGAGCTGCTGCATCTTGCGGAAGGCCTCGGAGCGATCGAGCCGCTTGTTGGCGAGGTCCTCGATGAGCTGGTTGAACTCCTGCGTCGCGGCCTTGGCCTCGTCGGTCTGCATCCGCTGATCGATCTCGCGGAGGAACTCGCGCATCGCGTCGAGGTCGTCGGCGGTCACGTCGACGGCATCGATGGTCTTCACGCCGTAGATGGGCTGGTGCTTGCGGATCTCGAAGAGGCTCGTGACGCTCACGAAGAGGAGCAGGAGGACGAGGAACGGCCACTCTGCCGGCACCACCATCGGTACGGCGCGGCGCGGATCGACCTTGCCGGCATGAGCGACGGCGTCGTCGATCGCGGCCAGCATGAAGGGCGTGCGCTCGGTGCCGGGGAGCTCACCGAACGACAGCGCGCTCGAGAGACGATCGGCGAGGCCATGGAAGCGATCGAGGGCGACGGCGCCGGCGCGACGTGGCAGCGCCCGCGTGTAGGCAACGGCGGCGACCACGAGGACCTGAGCGGCGGCGACCACGAGGCCAATCCGGCCGAGGCGCTCGGACACGAGGCCGGTCTTGCGAAGGACCACGATGACGAGGGCCGCGACGAGGCCGGCGGCAAGGGCCTTGGCGGCCCAGGCGACGGCGCGCTTGGTCCGCAGACGACGCTCGGCGCGGGTCGCCTGACGTTCGATCGCGTCGAGGCGTGGCCGTGCTGCCGGCAGCGAGGCGCCCTCGGATTCCGTGTTCATCCCTCGCACCATCGGTTCGGACGTTCGACCCGTGACAAAGTTCCCTCTTGGTGCCTGGCGGAGATGAAGAAGACGGAGACCTGACCAACGGGTCAGCGACGAGCGCCCTTACATGGTAGCAGCCCCGTGGGACCATTGGGGCTACGTGGAAGTACGCGTGGCTCCGGCGATTTCATTCCCGGCCGCAGGCTGGTCGCCCTTAGGATGCGGGCCCGTGACCGCCCCGCGCGCGACGCTTCCCGAAGCTCCCAAGGTCGAGCTCGAGACCGTGCGCGAGACGCGTCACGGTGACGGCGGCTTCCTGGTGCTGCGGCGTACGGAGCTCGTCGCGATCGCTGCGGGCGCGCGATCCAAGGCGTTCGCGTACGACGCGGTCGATCGAAAATCGATGGATGCGTCGGTGATGGCCGTGCACCACGTCGCGGAGGGGCGCGTGTGGGTGTGGCTGCGGAGCAGCGTGCGACCGCCGCTGGCGCTTCGCGACGCGCCTCGCGACGCGCCTCTTTCTCCTGTGCTCTGGGAGGTGCCGGCTGGGCTCATCGACGATGGCGAGAGCCCGCGTGCCGCGGCGACGCGCGAGATCGCAGAAGAGCTCGGCTTCGAGGTGAAGGAGAGCGCCGTGCTCGACCTCGGGCCGACGGCGCATCCCGCACCCGCGCTGATCGGCGAGCTCCACTACTTCTTCCACGTCGAGGTCGACCCGCAGACCCGCACCGAGCCCGCGGGCGACGGCTCGGCGCTCGAAGCCGGTGCCGTCGTCGTCGCCGTTCCACTCGACGAGGCGCTTGCTGCGTGTCGCCGCGGAGAGATCCGCGACGAGAAGACCGAGCTCGCACTGCGCCGTCTCGCTGACGCCCTGGGCGCGCGATGAGGCCACGCGATGAGGCCACGCGATGAGGATCACGCGATGAAGATCGCCGTCGTCCAGAAGCGCACGACGTACCGCAAGTTCGTCGTCGAGGAGCACGACCCGCTGCTCGCGCGCCTCTTGCGTCGTCACGACCCCACCGTGATGCGTCTCCGCTCATCGCACGAGGCGCACGAAGAGACGGTGCGTGAGGTCGATCGCGCGCTCGACGCGCTCGGCGTCGACGTCGTCTTCCGCGGCGGTCCGCGCGGGCGGATCCCGCCACGCGTCGATCTCGTCGTCACCATCGGCGGAGACGGAACGCTCCTCGCGGCGTCGCACCAGATCGGCGACGGCGTTCCGCTGCTCGGCATCAACAGCGCGCCCGAGCACTCGATCGGCTTCTTCTGCGGTGGCAAGAAGGGCAACGTCCTCTCGACGCTCCGCCGCGCCATCGACGGGCGCCTGCCGCGCAGCGAGCTCGCGCGAATGCGGGTCGACCTCAATGGCAAGACGCTCCACGCGCGCGTCCTCAACGAGGCGCTCTTCTGTCACGCATCCCCCGCCGCGACGTCGCGCTACATCCTCCGCATCACGCGCGCGAACGGCACCTTCGTGGAGGAAGACGTCCGCTCGAGCGGCATGTGGATCGGCCCCGCCGCGGGCTCCACCGCCGCGCAGCGCAGCGCCGGCGGCAAGGTGCTCCCGCTCGGCTCGAAGCGCATCCAGTACGTCGTGCGCGAGCCGTACATCGCGATCGGCAAGCGCCTTCGCTTCTCGGTCGGTCTCCTCGACGCCGAAGGCAAGCTCACGCTGCGCAGCAAGATCCGCGACGGCCGCGTCTTCGTCGACGGCCATCGCATCGCCCACGCCGTCACGATCGGCGACGTCCTCGTCATGCGCCGGAGCGCGGAGCCCCTGACCGTCCTCGGCCTCGCCACGAAGCGCCGCACCTGAAATTGACGCAGTGCCCGACCCAGGGTCGTCGACATTGACGCAGTGCCCATCCCCGGGTCGGGAGGGATGCTGCGGTGCGTTGATTGTCAGGTTCCCATCACAATCGCGGGGTTAGGGCGGAAAGAGTCGACTCAGCCGCGGCAGGGCACTATTTCCGCGATCGATGGGTTTCGAAGTCATCGGCACCGGCCACTACGTCCCGGGCGAGCCCGTCACGAACGCCGCGCTCGCCCGCGTCATGGACACGTCGGACGAGTGGATCTTCCAGCGGTCCGGCATCCGCCAGCGACACTTCGCCGGCGAAGGCCAAGGCGCGAGCGACCTCGCTCTCGAAGCCGCGAAACGCGCGCTCGAGATGGCGCGCATCCAGCCGAAGGACCTCGACTACATCCTCTTCGCGACGATGACGCCGGACTACGTGTTCCCGGGCTCCGCCGCGGTGCTCGCCGCGAAGCTCGGTCTCGACAGCACGCCGGCGCTCGACATCCGGCAGCAGTGCGCGGCGATGATCTTCGCGCTCCAGCTCGTCGACGGACTCATCAAGGGCGGCGCTGCCAAGACCATCCTCTTCGTCGGCGCCGAGGCCCACGCAGGCTTCATGCCGTGGGAAGACTGGGACATCGTGGAGGGCAAGCGCGTCGGGGAGCCCACGCCCGAGGCCCGCGCGCGCGCCAACGAGCATCGCGCGCTCGCCGTGCTCTTCGGCGACGGCGCCGGCGCCATGGTCTTCCGCGCCACCGATCGCGACGCCGGTCTCGTCGCCGCGAAGGTCCACACCGACGGTCGCTACGCCGAGACGCTCTACGTCCCGGGCGGCGGGTTCCGGACGCGCCCGTACTGGAAGGCCACGCACTTCGACGAGCAGGCTCACATCCCGCGCATGGATGGTCGCGAGCTCTTCAAGTTCGCCGTCACGAAGCTCCCGCAGACCGCGCGCAAGCTCTGTGAAGACACGAACACGCCCATCGAGTCGATCGATTGGTTCCTCGCGCACCAGGCCAACGCGCGCATCAACAACTACGTTCGCGAGCACCTCGGCGTCCCGCCCGAGAAGATGCCGATGAACATCGATCGCTTCGGCAACACCAGCGCCGGCACGCTGCCCATCCTCATCGACGAGTGCACGCGCGACGGAAAGCTCCAGAAGGGCGAGCTCAACATGATGCTGGCCCTCGGCGCAGGTATCCACTGGGGTTGCGCGCTCGTCCGCTGGTAGCGATTGGTGTCGGAACATCGTCTTTCTCGACGCGACCGCAGGTAGCTGAACGTGCGGCCCGTGCTAAAATCCCGGGCATGACGCTTCTTCGTCGGTCCTTGCTCGCCACGATCCTCGCGGTCGGCGCGTGCGCGTCGGTCTTCGTTCCCGGTGACGCGCAGGCTTCGGTCTCCATCGCCGTCGGCTACGACGCGCTCGTGAAGGATGCTGACGCCGTCGGCGTCGTCACCCCCGTCGACGCGAAGACGGTCTGGGAAGAAGGCCGCATCGTCACGTACACGCACGTGAAGGTCGACCAAGGCGTGGCGGGCGAGCTCGGCACTGGCAGCGATGGCTGGGTGCGCACGCTCGGCGGCGTCGTCGGCAAGATCGGACAGCTCGTCGACGGCGAGCCGGTGTTCACGGCGAACAAGTCGTCGCTCGTGTTCATGCGCAAGTTCAAGAGCAGCGGCACCTGGGAGGTCTCCGCGCGCGCGCAGGGCCAGTACCCGATCGTCCTGGACGCGGCGGACGGCGCGAAGCCGGCCGGCCAACGGCGCGTGATTCGTTCCACCGCGGTTGGCATGCTCCTTCCGCCGAAGGCCGCGGCTCCCGCGAACGTCGTCACGAAGACCGACCCGAACGGCGCGGCTGAACGCGTCGCGCAGATCCGCCTCGCCGGCGAGGTGCTCCACGATCGTCCGCTCGACGAAGTGACGCGCGACGTCGCCGCGCAGTGGAAGGCGCTGCATCCGGCGGGCGTGCCGGCGGCACCGGCGACCGACACCAAGAAGTGAGCGTGGTGCCCGGCAAGAACAGCGCGCGCAGCACGGCGATGCTGGCGATGGCGGCCATGGCCGCCGTCACCGGCATGCCGCGCGTCGCGTCCGCGTTCTGCCGCACCACCACGGTTCCCGTGGTCGCCGACTTCCAGCCGTCGCCGACGAAATGCTGGGACCAGGGCAATCCGCTCTTCTGGCGGAACTCGTGCGTCGGCTACAGCATGCAACGGAGCGCGAGCAAGCAGGTGGCCTTCGAGGACGCCGCCGACGCCATGTCGCGCGCCTTCACCAAGTGGACGGGCACCAGCTGCCCGACGGAAGGCACCGGGCGCTCGCGCGTGAGCATCGACGTTCGCGATCTCGGTCCCGTGGACTGCGGCGAGGTCAACTACAACCAGAACGGCGCGAACCAGAACGTCATCGTCTTCCGCGACGACAACTGGCCTCACAACGACTCGAACAACACGCTCGCGCTCACCACCGTCACGTTCAATCCCGACACCGGCGAGATCTACGACGCGGACATGGAGGTCAACACGCACGACCAGCGCGTGACGTTGACCGATCCGATCCCGCCCGACGGCTACGACTTCGGGAGCATCGTCACGCACGAGACCGGCCATTTTCTCGGGCTCGCGCACTCCGGCGACAATCGCGCGACCATGTTCGCCAACTACACGCCGGGCGCCACCGCGATGCGAAACCTCACCGCCGACGACGTGTCCGGCATCTGCACGGTGTACCGCCCCGACGGTGCACGCGCGGTGCTCGACGGCAAGGTCACGCCCGGTCCGCAATGCGATCCCACCCCTCGTCGCGGCTACACGAGCCTGTGTGCGGAGCCTGCGAAGAAGGGCTGCGGCAGCTCATCGGCGCAGGTCTCGGCGAGCGCGCCCGTCGCGCCCGGCTCGATCGGCATCGGCCTCGTCCTCGCCGGTGCGCTGGCGATGCGTCGAGCGCGTCGTAGCCGTCCGGCACGTCGCTGAGCGAGCGCCGAGAGAGCGCCGAGCAATGTGTGGTAGACCGTTCGGCTCGCATGTCGAGTGACGCGCGCGTCAAACCGCTCCTGATCACGCGCGAGGACGAGCTCGCTCGTGTCGCCGAGCGGCTCGCACAGAGCCCGCGCGTCGCGTTCGATCTCGAGTCGAACGGCATGCACGCGTACCGCGCGACGGCCTGCATCATCCAGCTCGCATGCGACGGCGAGGTGATCATCATCGACGCGCACGCCACCTCGCTGCTGCCCATCGCCGAGCTCCTCGCCTCCCCCACCACCGAGAAGATCGTCCACGACGTCGCCTTCGACGCGCGCATCCTCGCCGAGGCCGGCGTCTTCCTCGCCAACGCGCGCGACACCTCGCTGGCGGCACGCATGCTGAGCCGCCCCGCGACGGGTCTCGCGTCGCTCCTCGAGAGCGAGCTCGGCGTGCACATCGACAAGAAGCTCCAGCAGCACGACTGGGGTGAGCGGCCGCTGACGCCTGCCATGCTCACGTATCTCGCCGGCGACGTGCTCAACCTGTCCGAGCTCGCCGATCGCCTCTTTGCCGAGGTGAGCGAGCGCGGCATCGCCGAGGAGGTCGAGGAGGAGACGCGCTATCGGCTGGCGTCGGCCATCGCCGGAGCCGGCGTCGCCGACCCTCGTCCTCCTTACGTGCGCCTCAAGGGGATCGATCGCGTTCCCGAGATCGAGCTGCCCATCCTCCGTCACCTCGCCAACATCCGCGAGGACCTCGCGCGCGAGCTCGACGTGCCGCCCTACAAGGTGCTCGGCCCCGACGTGCTGTTCGAAATTGCGAAGAAGAGGCCGGAGACCCTCGACGAGCTCGCGAACATCCGCGGCGCGATGGGTGGCCGTCGCGCGCGTTCGATCGCGAACGAGCTCATCGACGCCGTGCTCGCCGGGCTCGAGGACGGCGCCATCCCGCCCGAGGATCGCGTGTGGTTCGAGAAGCCGAGGATCCCCGGCGGCGTGCTGCGCGCGCGGCGCGCTCGCGAGCAGAAGCTCACGCGCTGGCGCAAGGAAGAGGCGAAGAAGCGCGGCATCGACGAGCAAGTGATCCTGCCCGGTCACGTCCTCCAGGGCATCGCCGATCTCGACGAACCGTCGCTCGAATCGCTCACGACGGTGCCCGGCATCGGCGCGTTCCGCGTCGCGCGTCATGGCGAAGCGCTGGTCACCGTGCTCACGGCCCCGGCGACCGCGGCCGAGCCCGTCGCGCCGAGCGAGCCCGCGGAGCCGACGACATGAGCGGCTTCGGCATCTCTGCAGCGGGCGTCAACGGCGGAGACCTGCTCGTCGTCGCCGGAGAAGCGTCCGGCGATCGCGCCGGTGCCGCGGTGATCTCTCATCTGCCACCCGGTATCCGCGCATTCGGCATGGGCGGAGGCGCGCTCGCCAGCGAAGGCGTCGAGCTCGTCGCCGACCTCCGCGACACGACTGCGCTCGGCGTCGCCGAGGTGGCGCGGCGCGCCTTCGGCGTGGCCCGCGCGTATGCGCTGGTCCGCACGGCGACCGCGCTGCGCAAGCCCGCTGCGGCGCTACTTGTAAACTACACGGAGTTCAACGCGCGCCTCGCTCATGCCTTGTGGCAGACGGGTACGCGCGTCCTCTGGTACGGCGCGCCGCAGGTCTGGGCCTGGCGCAGCGGACGGGCGATCCCGCTGCGCCGTCATCTCGATCGCATGGCGGTGATGCTTCCCTTCGAGGAGCCGCTCTGGCGTAGCTTCGGCGTCGATGCGCACTACGTGGGCCATCCGGCGCTCGAGGAACGACGCGCCTCGTACGATCGCGTATCAGCGCGCGAGACGCTGGGCATGACACCGCGCGCGTGGGGTGTTGCGATCCTGCCGGGCAGCCGCCCGCACGAGGTGCGCCGGCTCTTGCCCGCGATGCTCGAAGGCTACGAGCGGGTGCGCCTCGAGCACGCGAGCGTCGATGCGCGCGTGCTCCTCGCGCCGAGCCTCGACGCGAACACACGCGCCTGGGCTCGTGCGACGGCGAGCGCCGCCGACGTGGAGCTCGTCGACGTCGATGCGCGCTCCGGAATGGGCTACGCGCTGCCCGCGTTCGATGCCGCGCTGTGCGCGTCCGGGACCGCCTCGCTCGAATGTGTGCTGGCGCGCGCGGTGCCGATCGTCTGCTATCGCGTGGGTTGGGCGACCGAGCTCGGCGTGCGCGCGTTCGTGAAGACGCAGCACGTCGCGCTGCCCAACATCCTGCTCGGTCGCGGGGCGTTCCCCGAGCTGCTCCAGCGGCATGCGACGGCATCGCGGATGACCGAAGCGCTCACCACCGTCCTCGAGGCGCGCGAGTCGTTCCTCGGTGCGTGCACGGAGGTGGAGGCGACGCTCGGCGATCGCCGCGAGGCCTCCCGCACCGTGGCGCGCATGCTCGAGCCCTGGCTCGCGACGCGGGCCGCATGAGCGCGCGGAAGAACAAGCGGACCGCGGAGGCCGACGCCCGCGC
The DNA here is from genome assembly GCA_034666145.1 of Myxococcales bacterium. Classification (GTDB taxonomy): domain Bacteria; phylum Myxococcota_A; class Polyangia; order Polyangiales; family Polyangiaceae; genus Labilithrix. The sequence goes on from JAXDMI010000006.1 coordinate 8,655, forward strand.
CGACGCCAAGGCGAAGGCCAAGGCCCGCGCGCGCTCGGCATCGGAGACCGACGCAAGCACCGACCGCGATGGCGACGCGCCCGATGCGACCGGCGCGAGCGATCCGCTGTGGGGTCGCGCCGCGTTCCTCGCGCTCCTCGGTCTGAGCGTCGGCATGCTGGGCATCCGCTTCTACGCCTCGCAGGTGGTCGGCTTCGGCGACAGCGAGGCGCTCTACGCGTCTTACGCAGCGCACCCTCAGCCCGCGTACCTCGATCATCCCGCCCTCGTCGGCATCGTGGCGCGCGCCATCGGCGAAGGTGCCATTCCGACGCCGCTGCGTGCTCATGCGGTGACGTCGCTCGTCGCAACGCTCGTGCCTTGGCTGGTGTTCTGGACGGCGCGCGCGGTGCGCGCAGCACGTGGACCGGCCGCGCTCGCCGGGCTGATCGTCGCGGTGGTTCCCGAGACGGCGGTGGGTCTCTTCGGTCTCACGCCCGATCTGCTGCTCGCGCCATTGTGGCTCGGTGTGCTGGCGCTCGCGGCGGTCGCGATGCGCGCGCCGGCCGGCAGCAATCGCTCGGCCGCGGCGTTCCTGGGCGCGGGCCTCCTCGCGGGCGTGGCATGCGCCGCCAAGGTCTCGGGCTTCCTCTTGATGGGGGCGCTTCTCTTCACGCACCTCTCGGCAGCGTTCTCGAAGGCGCCCGGGCTTCGTGACGATACGCGCGCGCGCGCCGCGGTCCGCACCGTCTGGCCGTGGGCGGGCCTCGTGGCCGGGCTCGTGGTGGTGGCTCCGATCGTCTGGTTCGAGGCGAAGACGGGATGGCCGATGTTGCGCCATCGCTTCGTCGACACGCAGCACGGTGCGGGCGCAGGCGTGGTGATCCGAAACCTGGGCGCGCTCCTCGGCGGACAGCTCGCGTACCTGTCGCCGGTATTCGCGGTGCTCGCCGTGGTCGTCGCGCGCGATCTGGTACGTCAGCGCTCGCGTGATGCGGTCTCGCGGCTGCTCTTCTTCGCTTTCGCGATCCCGATCGGCCCGCTCCTCGCCATGTGCGTGTGGAGCCCGGTGGCGGAGCCGCACTGGATTGCGCCGGCGCTCCTGGTGCTCCCCATCCACGCCGCACGACGCATCGGCGAAGTGACGCTCGCGTCGAAGCGCATCACGGTAATCGCGCTGTCGGTCGCCACGCTGCTCACCGTGATTGCGCATGTGTGGGTGCTCACACCGGCATCCGCGCGGCTCCTTCCCGACTCCGTCGATCCGAAGGTCGACATCGCCAGCGAGCTCTTCGGGTGGCCGACCGCCATCGGCGCAGTGAAGGAGCAGATGGCGACGGCAGGCACGCCCTTCGATCCCGAAGGCCGCGAGGTGGTGGTGGTCGGACCGCACTGGACGATCTGCGCGCAGCTCCACGCCGCACTCCCCGGCGTCCGCGTCGGATGCGCGACGCCGGTGCCCGACGACTTCGACACCTGGCTCCCGCGCGAAGAGTGGCGCGCCGCCGAGCACGTGCTCTTCGTCACCGACAATCG
>JAXDMI010000007.1:0-3809 GCA_034666145.1 Myxococcales bacterium
CTCCGCCACGGACCCGGTCATCGTCATGGCCCGCGTCTTCGACGCGCCCCGCGACATCGTGTGGGCGGCGTTCACCGATCCGAAGCACGTCGTCAAATGGTTCGGCGGTCACGGCTTCTCGAGCCCGGTATGCGAGATGGACGTACGCCCGGGCGGCATCTGGCGGCACGTCATGCGGTCGCCCAACGGCAACGACTTCACGATGGAGTTCGTCTTCATCGAGGTCGTGAAGCCCGAGAAGCTCTCTTGGCAGCATACCGATCACGGAAAACGTCCGCCGGGAGGCCCTCCGACCGTCTTCAACACGGTGACGTTCGAGGACGCCGGCAAGAAGACGAACTGGAAGCTCGTTTCCCGCTTCAGCACCGTGGCCGACCGCGACTTCGCAGTGAAGATGGGCCACGCCGAGATGATCAGCCAGGGCTCCGAGAAGCTCGACGAGCTCGTCACGGAGCTGTGCAAGCAGGGAGGACTCGTGTGACGCGGCGACGGCGGATCGTCCTCGGGATCGCGCTGGGCGTCCTCGGCCTCGTTGCGCTGTTCATCTTCCGTCCGGAAGGATCGACACTGAAGTCGATGGGGGAGAATCGAACGACGGCGTCGCGCGATGGGACGACGATCGCGTACACGAAGCTCGGGAATGGTCCGCCGCTGATCCTCGTCGATGGCGCATTTTGCTATCGAGCGAATGGGCCCGCACCGGAGCTCGCGCCGCTCCTCGCGCAACACTTCACGGTGTTTGCCTATGATCGTCGCGGGAGAGGAGAGAGCGGCGACGCGCCGACGTATTCCGTGGAACGGGAGGTCGAAGACCTTCGCGCCGTGCTGGACCAAGCGGGTGGGTCCGCCTTCGTCGTCGGCATTTCGTCGGGCGCCGGCGTCGCTCTCCAGGCAGCGGCCGCCGGAGCCAACATCAAGAAGCTCGCGCTGTACGAGCCGCCCTACATCACCGACGACGGTCGACCTCGGACGTACGAGGCCGCCAAGGGCCGGCTCCGTCAGCTCGTCTCGACGGGCGACAGAGAGGGCGCTGCGACGCTCTTCCTGACCGACATCATGGGCGCTCCGCGCGGGTTCGTGACCGCGATGCCGGTCCTGATGCGAAGAGCGTGGGCTCGAATGGCATCGGTCGCGCCAACCCTCCCGTACGATCTGACGATCCTCGAAGACTGGTCCGTGCTCAGGGAGCGAAGCGGAGCCATCTCGGCACCGACGCTCGTCATCGGCGGGGAGCGGAGCCCCGGTGAGCTGCGCGACGCCGTTTCGACGGTGGCCCATGCTCTTCCCAACGCAAGAAGCCGGCTGCTCGCAGGCCAAGATCACAATCTCTCTGCGACCGCCCTTGCGCCCGTGTTGGTCGAATTCTTCGAGAGCAAATGATCCACGCTCCGGAGCGTTCGTTCTGCGCGCGCTCGTGAGCGCATCGCCGTAGTATGCGCAGCCATGGTCCGCTCCACTGCTCCCCTCCTCCTCCCCCTGCTGCTCCTCGCGGCGTGCAACAACGCGATGCCGCCGGCTCCCGCGCCGAGCATGACGCCGCCCGCCTCCGACGCGGCAGCGACGCCATCCGCGAGCGCCGTCGTCGCCGACGCAGCGCCGCCGAAGGCTCCGCCCACTGTGACCGACACGTTCACCACGCCGGCCGGTGAGCTCACCGTGACGCCCATTCACCACGCGACGATGCTCCTCCGCCTCGGCGACAAGGCCATCTACATCGACCCGGCCGCCGCGGATGCGTCGTACGAAGGCCTCCCGAAGGCCGACTTCGTGTTCGTCACCGACATCCATCCCGATCACATGGATCCCGCGGGGCTGGCGAAGGTGCAGAAGGCCGACACCGTTCTCGTGGGCCCGCCCGCCGTGAACGAGAAGATGCCGATGAAGATCGTGATGAAGAACGGCGACACGCACGACTTCGGCGCGTTCAATGTGGAGGCCGTGCCGATGTACAACCTCACGCGCGGACCGGAAGCCGGAAAGCTCTTTCACGACAAGGGACGCGGCGACGGCTTCGTCTTCACGTTCGTCGGCAAGGCGGGCGCGAAGGCCGCAGACGGCGGCACGATGGCGTCGCGCCTCTACGTGTCGGGCGACACCGAGTGCACGCCCGAGATGAAGGCGCTCAAGAACATCGACGTCGCGTTCGTCTGCATGAACCTGCCCTACACGATGCCGCCCGCCGAGGCCGCGACGTGCATCAACGCGTTCAAGCCGAAGGTCGTCTTCCCGTTCCACTACAAGGGCTCGAACCTCGACGAGCTCTCCGCGGCCATCAAGCCGGGCAGCGGCATCGATGTCCGCAAGCGCGAGTGGTACTGAGCGCTGCGCTCAACCGTCCTTGAAGTCGCCGGGCGACAAGCCATGACGACGAAGCAGATCGTAAAAATCGGTGCGGTTGCGCCCGGCGAGCTTCGCGGCGGTCGCCACGTTTCCTTCGCCCCGCACGAGACACGCCTCGAGGTAGGCGCGCTCGAATGCGTCGCGTGCGTCACGCAGCACCGGCAGCTCCGCCGCGCTGGCGCCGGAGTAGCCGACCAGGACCTGGGCGATGTTTCGTGCGAAGTCATTGCCCGCGGACGGTCGGTCGCCCACCTCGACGCCCGGCAGGTGCTCGACCTCGATCTCGTCGCGCGAGAGAAGGAGCGCCGCCTCCATCACGTTCGCTAGCTCCCGCACGTTGCCGGGCCAGCGATGCTCGATGAGCGCTGCGAGAGCCCGACCTCCGATGCGCGGCGCCTCTCGGCCGTGCCGGGCAGCTGCCCTCTCGAGGAACATCTCGGCGAGCAGCGGGATGTCCTCTTTTCGATCGCGGAGAGGTGGCACGACGATCGGTACGACATGAAGACGGTAGTAGAGGTCTTCGCGGAATCGCTTCTCGGTGACCTCCTGGCGGAGCTCTCGGTTCGTTGCCGCCACGATCCGTACGTCCGCGACCTCCTCGACATTCGATCCGACCTTCGTGTAGCGCCGGTCTTCCAGGACGCGCAGCAACTTCGCCTGGACGACCGGCGGGGTCTCGCCGACCTCGTCGAGAAAGATCGTGCCCTTCCGCGCGGCGCCGAGGAGTCCCTCACGCTCGGTGACCGCGCCGGTGAATGCTCCTCGCGTGTGGCCGAAGAGCGTGCTCTCCAGCAGCTCCGGCGTGAGCCCGGCGCAGTTGACGGCCATGAAGGGACCCTTCGCTCGAGGCGAGACGGCGTGGATGCCACGGGCGACGAGCTCCTTTCCCGTGCCCGACTCCCCCAGCACGAGGATGGTCGCGTCCGTCGGTCCCACGCGGCGCATGCGGTCACGGACCTGCTCGATGGACGTGCTCACGCCGACGAGCCGCGATTCGCTGCTCTCGCCGCCGACGATGCGCCGCAAGCCGGCCACTTCACGACGTAGCCGATAGCCGTCGACGGCGTGCGCAATTCGCTGGAGGAGATCGTGATCGCGAAACGGCTTCGTGATGAATCCCCACGCGCCACGCCGCATGGCCTCGACGGCGGTCTCGATCGTGCCGTGTGCCGTGAGGATGATCACGGGAACGTCAGGAGAGCGTTTGCCGACGCCGTCGAGCACGTCGAGACCGTCCTCCTCGCCGAGTCGCAGGTCGAGCAGCACCGCGTCCCATCGTTCGCTCTCGACGAAGCGGAGCGCCTCCGCCACGGTGTGCGCGAGCGTCACGTCGTATCCCTTGCCCCCGATGCGGAGCGTGAGCAGCTCACACAGCTCGGTGTCGTCATCGACGACGAGGATGCGCGGTCCGGCCTTCATTCTTTGGTACTCGGGTGGATCGGGAGCGAGAGTCGAAACGTCGTCCCGCG
>JAXDMI010000008.1:0-3358 GCA_034666145.1 Myxococcales bacterium
CACAGAGCACCGGCGCCGGCGTGCTGCAGGCGTTCGACGCCAACGACGTGACGCACGAGCTCTGGTCGAGCGACGCGAAGGCGAGCGACGTGCTCGGCAACACGTCGAAGTTCGCGCCTCCCACGATCGCGAACGGTCGCGTGTTCGTCGGGACCGCGTCGAACCAGCTCGTCGTGTACGGCCTCGTGGCCGGCAACCCTGCGCCGGACGGCGGCAACGACGCAGGACCGCCCGACGCAGCGCCCGATGCGCACTCCGATGCGAGCACCACCGGCTCGGCGCCGACGTGGACGCAGATCTATGCACAGTACATCGGACCTGGGACACCGGGTCATTGCAGCGGGACGGGCGGCTGCCACACGAACGTGCGCGGCGGGTTCAAGTGCGGCACCAACAAGAACGATTGCTACTCGGGCATGGTCGCCGCGGGGCTCGTGAAGACGACGAACGGCGCGCAATCGCCGATCGGCATCCCTGGCCAGTCGCCGCTCGCGTGGCTCGGCGGCGCCATGCCGCTCGACAACGACGCACCGAACGCGGCAGGCGCTGCTGCGGTGCAAGCGTGGGTCGCAGCCGGCGCGCTCGACAACTGAGCAGGGGCCGTTCCTTGCGGCGGGTCGGGGCCCGTGCAACGGTGCGCGGGCTCTGAAGGAAAAGATCGAAAAGAACCCGGGCGCGCTGAAGATCACGCATCAAGCGCGTGGTCGAAACGGCATGGTCTACGACCTGAGCGCCGAGGGGAATCGCCTGACCGTGAGCATCTTCCAGCGAGAGAACCCGCAGGAGCCTGGCGAGTGGCGCATCGAAGCGCGCGCGAGCCGTGCCGATGAGGCGATCGTGGTCTCCGAGTGGGGCAAGACGCGGCCCGACGCACTGAAGAGCGTCGGCGAGAGCTGGAGCGCGCGGCAGATGACCGACAACCTCCCGAGCTTCGACTGGGACGCCGTCGCGAAGCTGCTCGACTCCGTCCGCGCGATCTGAATCGCGAGCGCGCGCGAGCGTCTCAGGCCGCGAGCTCGATCGAGAGTACCTGCGCCGCGACGAACGTACGGTCGCCGATCGTGCCGACCTCGCTCTCCGGATCGAAAGCGACGAGCATGCCGTGGAGCTCGGCGCCGTGCTTCATCTGGAGCGTCGCCGGCGAGCCGACGCGCGCCACGAGCGCGCGGATGAGCCGCCGATGACGGCGTCGCTCCGCCGGCAGGGCGCGAAGCACGACGAGCTCTCCGGGCTCGAGTGACGTGCAGAGCTCGGGCTCGTCGGGATCGACGACGCGCTCCGTGAGCTCGTAGCGATCCTTCGACCAGAAACGCAGCCCGGACATCGATTCGATCGCGTTGCGGTCGAAGATGCCCTGCGCGAGCTCGTAGAAGGCATTCCAGTCCACGAACCCGCAGAGACAACCCTGCGCGCACGCACCCGCGAGGATCACGCCGCCTGCGCGACCGTAGCGCGCCGCGAAGTCCTTCTGGATCTCACCGCTCGGGAGAAAGTGGAGACCACGCACGGGCGGTCCCATGACAGGGCGCGCGAGCGGCACGAAGATGTTGAGCATCTCGCACATGACGGGACGATCGTAGCATCGTGTACCCGGCCGGCCCGGGTCGCGCTCACTTCTTCGCGGAGAGCAGCTCGACGGCTGCGCGACGTGCCGCCTCGCCGACCTTCACGCCGCCGATCATGCGCGCGATCTCCTCGACGCGCTCCTTGTCGTCGAGGCGCTTCACGGTGCTCGTCGTGCGGCCCTTGCGCTCCGTCTTGTCGATCACGAAGTGGTGATCGCAGAGCGCGGCGATCTGCGGAAGGTGCGTGATGCAAAGCACCTGGCGATGGCGTGCAACGTCGGCGATGGCGCGCCCGATGACCTCGGCGATGGCGCCGCTCACGCCGGCGTCGACCTCGTCGAAGACGTAGAGGCCGGCCGGTCCCTTCTCCGCGAGCACGCGCTTCAGCGCGAGGAGGGCGCGTGAGAGCTCGCCGCCGCTGGCGATCTTGCGGAGCGGGCGCGGGTCCTCGCCCTTGTTCGGGGCGATGAGGAACTCGACGCGATCGATGCCGGTGCTGCTGAGCCGTGCGCCGTCGACGGCCGGGAGATCGCCGGTCTGGTGGTTGGGGAGCGCGGAGACGTCGACGAGGACGCGCGCGCGTCCCATGCCGAGGCCGGCGAGCTCGCGCCCGATGGCGTCGGCGAGGTTCGCGGCGGCGTCGCGACGCTTGCGTGACAGCGTGCGTGCCTCCGCCGCGACCGCGGCGAGTGATGCCTCGCGCTTCGCTTCGAGGTCGACGAGGAGCTGGCTCGCGCCCGCGAGCTGATCGAGCTGCTTCTTCACGTCGTCGCGATGCGCGAGGAGCTCGTGCGTGGTGGGGCCGTGCTTGCGCAGGAGCTTCTGCAGGCGGAACCAGCGATCGTCGACCTCCGCGAGGCGCGCGGGGCTCGACTCGATGTTCTCTGCGTAGCGCGCGAGCGCCCGCGCGGCATCGGCGAGCTCGGACCGCGCCGTCTCCACGGTGCGCGCGAGCGGGGCGAGCGTCTGATCGATGGCGGCGGCGGCATCGAGATCCGAGGAGACGCGCGCGAGCTGATCGCACACCGCGCCTTCGCCCTCGTAGAGCCGATCGGCGGCGCCTTGCGTCGCGGCCTGCAGCTTCTCGGCGTGACGGAGACGCGCGCGCTCGCTCTCGAGATCGGCCTCTTCGCCCGGCGAGGGATCGAGCTCCTCGATCTCCTTCAGCTGGAACGCGAGGAAGTCTTCGCGCTCGGCGCGATCGCGCTCGGCCTCGCGCACGCGGGTGATCTCGCGGACCACCTCGCCGAGCGCCGCCACCTTCTCGCCGAGCGCATCGCGCAGGGCATCGAGCTTTCCGAACGCATCGAGGTACTCGAGGTGCGTCGCAGGATCGGTCAGGCTGACGCTCTCGTGCTGCGAGGCGATATCGCAGAGGTCGGGCGCGAGCTCGGCGAGCTGTGCGGCCGTGCAGATCTTGCCGTTGAGGAAGGCGCGGCTGCGTCCCTCTGCCTGCACGACGCGCCGGACGACGAGCTCGCCGTCGCAGGGCACGCCCGCGGCCTCGAGCTTCGCTGCGACGCGGGAGCCCGACTCGACCTCGAAGAGCGCGGCGACCTCGGCCTCGCGCTCGCCGGTGCGCACCACCTGCGGCTGCGCGCGCCCGCCGAGGACGAGCGCGAGCGCGTCGACGACCATCGACTTGCCTGCGCCGGTCTCGCCGGTGAGGACGTTGAACCCAGGGCCGAGCTCGAGGACCTGGTGCTCGATGAGCACGACGTTGTCGATGGTGAGCGAGTGGAGCATACGGACCGCGTTCGTTACCCCAAGCATGCGTCGGGGTCGAGGGCGCG
>JAXDMI010000009.1:0-7538 GCA_034666145.1 Myxococcales bacterium
GCGTGAAGGTGCTCGATTTCGGCATCGCGAAGATCATCCGCGACGGCGAAGGGCCCGGCACGCGCAGCCCGTTCGCGTCGTTCACGTGGCTCTACGCTGCGCCCGAGCAGCTCGATCCGCGCGTCGGTCAATCGGGCCTCGCCACCGACGTCTACTCGTTCGCGCTCCTGCTCTCGGAGCTGCTCACCGATCGCGTTCCGACCGAGGGACGCGACGTGGTCTCGTTGCTCCGCGCCGCGACCGATCCCACCGTGCGTCCCACACCGCGACAGCGCGGCGCCAACGTGCCCGACGCGATCGAGATGGCGTGCCGGCGGGCGCTCGCAGTCGATCCCAAGGCGCGCTTCGCGAGCATCGCCGAGCTGTGGGCTGCGCTCTCGGCGGCGCGACGTCCCACGCTGCCGCCGTCGCTCGGCTCGGCGCCGTCGAATGTCCCCACGACGAAGCCGTCGGCGACGGGGGCGACGGCACCGCACCATGCGAGCGCGGCTCCGCCCGCGCAGCCGTCAGGGCAGCCCGCCCCGCCGCCGGTGCTGCCGTCGCCGCCTGCGTACGGTCAGCCGGGACCCTCGGCGCCGTATCCGCCGGGCGCATTTCCGCCGGGCTCGGGTCCGCCGCAGTATCCGCAAGGTCCACGGGGCGTGACGTATCCGTCGGCGCACGGCCAGCCGTCGCCGTTCGCGCCGCGCTCGCACGGCGGTCCGATGTCTCCGCCTGCGATGTCGCCGCCTGCGATGTCACCGCACCCGATGTCACCGCCTCCCATGTCGCCCCCGCCGGGCACGGGGATGTATCCGCAGCGACGCTTCATCCCGCAAGGACGCTTCATCCCGCAAGGTCCGTCGGCGCTGCCCATCGTCCTCGCGGTGATGGGTCTCGTGATCGGCATCCTGTTCTTCGGTACGTGCGCAGCGCTCCACGCCGCCTGCTGAGCGCGCGTAGAGCTAAAGAGCGTTCTCGCCGCGGAGGAGCATCTCGCGGATCTCCTCGGGGATACGCAGCAGCTTGTGACTCATGTCGATGCACGCGAGCCGCGTGAAGCCCTCGGCGATGAGGGTGTCGCCCCGCCGGATCCGGTACGTGTAGTCGAGGGACACCGAGCGCAGCTTCGTGAGCGTCGTCTCGATCGCGAGCACGTCGTCGAAGCGCGAGGGCGCGCGATACTGCAGCTCGGCCGACGCGACGGGCACCTGCACGCCGCGCGCGGTCCATTCGGCGTAGGTGATCCCGCGGCGCCGCAGCCACTCGACGCGTCCCGCCTCGAAGTACACGAGGTACGTCGCGTGATGAACGATCCCCATCAGGTCGGTCTCGCAGAACCGCACGCGCAGGCTCGTCGTGGTCGTGCTCTTTCCGGGATCGATCGCCGCGCTCACGCTGTTCACGGCCCCGCGGTTACCACAGTGTTACGCTTCTCGACAGTGGCCGAGCGACGTCGTCTCCCCGTGATCCAGTCCCCGCCGCCGCCGGAGAAGGCTGCGACCGACGACGAGGACACGTCCGAAGAGCGCCCGCCGTGGCAATGGGTGGGCTTCGGCACCATCGCCACGTTCGCGAGCTGGCTACCGCTCGCGTATCTCGCCGAGGCGGTCCGGCACCACGTCTTCCTCTCGCGCTTCGGCAGCGCGCCGTCCGAGGACGAGGTGAAGCTCGCCTTCGCCGCCATGAGCGCGATGGAGCGCTTCCGCTGGACGGCGATGCAGACGCTCCCTCACGTGATCGCATTCGCGCTGAGCGCGTTCGCGGGCGGGCTCCTCGTGGGGAGGTTCGGCGCCGGCACCGGACCGCGCGAGGCGGCGTTCTCCGGCGTCGTCACTGCGTCGATTGCGCTCGCGGTGTCGTGGCGCGTGCTCGCGGAAGGCGGCTGGGGTGCCGTCGTCTCGGTGGTCGTACCCCTGGCGATCGCGGTGTTCTTTTCCTGGTGGGGCGGCCGCGTCGGCGCGCGAAAACGCGCGAAAAAAGCGGCCTGAGAGGGCCTGTCACCCGACCTGGGTAGGGCCCCGGCACCCGACGGGCCGGCGGCGTGCTATCCCGTCCTCCGATGTTCTGCCTGCGCGTCCCCACCGATCCGTCCTGGGCGAAGGCAGCGGTCAGCGATCTCGACGCGGTCCTCGTCGATCACGCGCACTGCGAGATGAAGGCCGCGAACAACGCGCTCTCGCTCGTGCTCCGGCATCCCGGTGATCTCTCGCTCGTCCGCGCGCTCACCGATCTCGCGCGCGAGGAGCTCGACCACTTCCGCCGCGTGGTGGCATTCCTCGAGCGTCGTGGGCTCGAGCTCGGGTCGCCGCCGATCGACAACTACGCCGGTGAGCTCCGCAAGGCGATGAGCCAGCTGCCGCACGCCAACGTGCCGCCGCTCACCGATCGTCTCCTCGTCGGCGCGCTCATCGAGGCACGCTCCTGCGAGCGCTTCAAGCTGCTCCTCGATGCGCTGCCGCCCGAGACGTCGACCGAGCTCAAGGTCTTCTACGAAGAGCTCTTCGCCTGCGAGGCCCGGCACTACCGCATGTACGTCGATCTCGCGCGCGACGCGCTTCGCTCGCACTGGAAAGACGCAGACGAGCGCGACATCGACTCGATGGTGCAGGCTCGGCTCGCGTTCCTCGCCGATGCGGAAGGACGCATCGTGCAGGTCCTGGCCGCGCGTGATCATCGCGCCACCGTCCACGGCTGATGGCTCGAGACGCGATCGATCTCCTCGCGTTCGATCGCGACGTGCGCCGCGCGGCGGGTCGCATCGAGCAGCTCCGCGGCTGGCTCGCGATGGGCACGAAAGAAGCGCGCGATCATGCGCGCGCGTTCGATCCGTTCGACGGCGTCCGTCACACCGCGACGATGTCTTCGTACAAGAGCCTCGTCGAGCAGACGCCGTCGATCCTCGACGTGCCGCTGCGCGATGCGCTCCTCCGCTGGGTCCACGAGCTCTTGCAAGTGCGCGTCGGCCACGATCTCGTGCTCGCCGATGCCGACGCCGCGCACGCGCTCGATCCGCGCTTGGCGCCGAGTCGCCTCGCGCTTGCCGAGAAGGCGGCGGCGCTGCGCGATGCGAGCGGAGACGCCGATCCGGCGCTCCTCCAGGCCGACATCGCCGCGCACACGTATGCGGGTGCATACGCGACGATGATCGCGGCGCCCGATACGTCGCGCGCCGCGGCCGCGCTCGAGCGCGCGGGCGATCTCGCCGCGCCGGTGGCGGCGGTGCGCAAGGAGCGACGCGAGCGCCGCTTCGAAGCCGCGCGCAGGCTCGGTCTCGCGCATCCCTACGCGCTCGCGACGAAGAGCGACGTCGGCGCGCTCGCGCGCTCGTTCCTCGATGCGTCGGAGCCGCTCGCGGTGGAGCTCCTCAAGGTCGCGCGAAAGACCTCCGAGGGTCGCTGGTACGCATCGTCGGCGATGCAGAGCTTCCTCGCACGTGACGCGCGCGAAGGCTGGCCCGCCTACCTGACGCAGCGTTGGCTCGACGACGTGTTCAAGGCGCTCGCACCCCGCGGCGCCGATGCCGGGAAGCTGCCCGAAGCGCTGGGCGGCGCGTCGTTCCTGCGCGCCGCGACCACGTGGGGCTACGCCTGGAAGACCGCGGGCGCACCGCGATCGATGCCCTTCGCGCTCGCGCGCGATCCGTATCCCGCGCCGGCGTTTCGCTTCGGATTCGCGATGGCGCACGCCGTCGCCGAGCCGGAGTTCCAGAAGCGCCTGCTGGAGCTCCCGGCGCGTCTCGCGAAGGCCCAGGCGCGTGTGCTCCGCGGGACCATGTTCCACGAGGCGCGCATGATCGCCGCGCGTGCGCTCTTCGCGACCGAGGAGCACGTCACGCCGTCGCTCTTCGAGGAGATCGGCGCTCGGCTCTTCGGCGCTCCGCTCCCGGCCTCCATGCGCGACGCGTGGCCCGATCCGCGCACCAGCGATCCCTCGCGGCTCCTCGCACTGCTCGGCACGCGCGCATTCCTCGCGCACATCGTCGATCGCTACGACGACGACTGGTTCCGCAATCCGAAGGCGGGCACGCACCTCACGAGCCTCGCGTGCGGTCCGGCGTTCGACGGCGACGCGCTGCCCGACGGCGCGGTGATGGCGACGGCGCGCGCGTTCGAAGAGGCGCTGGGTTGACGAGGTGATGGCGTGATCCGGCGCGCGCGAGTCGTGCTGAAGATCGTGCTCGTGGCGCTCGGCGCCGTGGGTAGCGGTACCGCTTCCGGCGCGCCTCCGAAGCCGCCGCCGGCGCGTCCGACGGGCAAGCCGACCGCGCCCGCCGCGCCGCTCGCGCCGCTGCCGATGTTGCCGAGCATCCCGCGCGTGAAGATCGACGTGCTGAAGACGCAGCTCGTGGTCATCGAGGAGGTGAACCTCCCGCGCGGCGAGTGGAAGAACGAACCCCTCGATTTCTACGTGGCGTTCGGGGCTCCGGGCGCGCCGCGCGCCATCGACGCGAGGCTCGTCGCCGTTGCGGACGGTGCGCTCGAGCCCGAGGACGACGACGCGGGCGAAGCGCTCGTCGTCGACCGCGTGCCGCATCGACCGGGCTCGGCGCATCCGCTGCTCGGCAAGGACTCGATGGCCGGCGTCGTCGTGCACCTGAAGCGCGAGTCGATCGCGAAGGCCCTCGGGCCCGGAAATATGGCGGCGCTACGCGTTCGGACGGCGCTCGATCTCCCCGACGAAGACAGCCTCGGCGCGCGCGGTGTCGTCGTTCGGCTCGGTGCATCCCGCGGAACGCCGCTCACGTTGGGCCGCCTCACCCTCGCCGCGAAAGCAGGCGCGCTGGCTCCGGCACGTGCCGAGGCACATCTCTGTGGAAGCGAAGCCGACCCGACGCCCCTTGCGATCGCCATCGTCCCGCGGCCCTCGTCGCAGTCCGGATGGCCTTCGTCGTCCGCGTCCTCCGCACCCGCGTCGCCGTCACCGCCGCCGATCGCGCCGGTGCTCGCGGTGCGTCACGCGTCGGACGACCTGTGCATCCGCTTCTGGACGCCGCCTTGACCCGCGAACCGCGGCGAACCGCGAGCGCGCTTCAGAACGTCTCGCCGGTGTCGCCGGCGGTGGCGCCGCCCGAATCGAGGAAGAAACGAATGCCCAGGCTGACCAGCGTCGCCGGATGATCGGCGACGACGTCGCGCCGGCCGCCGAATTCGACGCTGAACTTCCGGTCGACGTAGCCGAGGCCGAGGCTGACGGCGTGCGTCTTCATCCCGTCGTCGTAGCGATAGCCCGCGCGGAGCGGAAAGCGATCGGCGGCGAGGAACTCCGCGCCGACCATCGCGCGTCCGCGCGCCGAGCCGAACGTCGTGAAGTCGACCAGCGAATCGGCCTCGACGGTGACGATCTGGTTCGACCAGCCGATGCCGCCGGCGAGGACGAGCGGCGCGAGCCCGGTGCCGGGAGCCGTGAGATTGCGGCCGCTGAGCGCGATGCGGATGTTCTCGGTGATCTGGAGGGCAGCGCCGGCGTCGAACGTGAAGCCACTGAAGATGGGCTGATCCTTCGTGCCGTCGGACGCGAGGCTTCCACCGAGCGGGCCTTCGGCGGTCTGCTGTCCGACGCGCAAGAATCGCCCCGTCGCTCCCAGGCTGAGGCGATCGCCGAGCGGATACGCGAGCGTCAGACGAAGGTCGGTGAACTGCCGCTTGATCCCGTCGGGGTCCATCTGCGACCACGTGCCGCCGAAGCCACCGGCGAGGCGTGACGTGCTCGAGTCGGCGATGGCGCCTCCGTAGCTCTGACGTCGCGCTTCGGGGCCGAGCGCCGCGAGGCCTTCGAGGTGATAGACGCGATAGAGCGGGAGGTTCGCCGGATTGACGAAGATCGCCGTCGTCGAGCCGCCGAACACCTGCGCGGCGTTGCCCATCGCGACCGAGCGCGGATGCTGGATCTCACCGAGCTCGTAGCCTTGCTCGATGCTCGTCGACGAGCGATCGGCGAGCGCGATCGCGGGGCAAGAACACGCGACCGCAAACGCGATCGCGGTTGCTCTCCGGAAAGCGAGGGACCGCACCGCGGGCACCCTAACAAGGCGCGCGGCAGACGAACAATTTTCAACCGTACCCCCTGGGGAGGTTGACGAACGGGACCGAGGCGCCGCGCGATCGCGCGTCGCGCGCTGGAAATTGCGGCACTTCGTCGACTCTTGACACCGAAAACACCGACATTTAGGTGCGTTGCGCCGGTGTCAGTGCGGCAACGGTCCGATAACGGAACGGCGACGCGGACTTATCCACCGCCTGCGAAGCTGCATGCGCACAGCACGTAATTCACAGGCGGATTACAACCAATAAAGCTGAACCGCTGCGGCCACTTACACACAAACGAAACAATGGACATGACGACGCAAAATAGAGGGTGCTAGTTCCATCTTCCCCGTTACGGCGGGGGGTCGGCGATCAGTGCCCCAACCCTGTTCTGTACCGGTCTGACACCAGACTGTCGCAGCGCGGGCCGCTGGAGTGCTCATCACCGACTCTTCTCCGCAGGGCACGCAGGGGTTGAGAAACACAGCTTCGGGACGGGCGGCAGGTCGGGGGTTCCCGGCAAACCGCGTCGTACCGAGGTGGGGGATTCATTTTGTCCGGTCGCTCGGTCTCCGCAGCGTAGGCCTCTCTCGGAGAGGAGCGCGCCTGGCACGTCTCGCGCTGGAAAGCCGCGAGCTCGCCAGTCCACAGCCTGTGGAGAACCTGTGATTTGGCGTCATTCGCATTCGCACTGAGGATCCACGCCAGGGGCGTGGGTGACTGAGAAACGGATGGAGATGCAGCACGACACGCTCTGGAACGAAGCCGTTGCTTTCACGCGGGCGAAATCGCCTGCGAGCTTCGAACAGTGGTTTTCGGGAGTTCAGTACGACGGCATGACCGACGGCGTCGTGAGCCTGCGCGCTCGCGACGAGTTCGTCCGGGAATGGGTCGACCAGCACTTCCTGCCGACCCTCGTCGACTTCTTGCGCAGCCAGACCGGCTGGAGCATCCAGGTCGCGTGGTGTGTCGGCGGTGACCTCGATCGACCCGTCGCGCTCGGGAATGGACAGCCTGCGCTGCCCGTACGACCGCGAGCGATGATGCCCGATCGCCCGATCCCGCCGCGTCCGACCGACGACCGCCTCAGCGGAAGCGATGCGCGTGGCCAGGACGACGCGCCACGCTCGCAGCGTAACGGCGCGAACGGTGCGAACGGTGCGAACGGGAATGGCGGCTCGAACGGCTCCCACTCGCACGGCTATGCTTCGAGCGGCAACGGCAAGGCCTCCGAATCGCGCCCGCCGCAGCCGATCGAGGGCCTGAACGCGAAGTACACGTTCGGGAACTTCGTCGTCGGTCCGTCGAACCAGCTCGCGCACGCGGCGTCCATCGCTGCCGCCGGCGGCGGCGGTCCTCGTCACAACCCGCTCTTCCTCTGTGGCGGCACCGGTCTCGGCAAGACTCACCTCGTCCACGCCGTCGCCCATCGCTTCCGCACCGAGCGCCCGTCGTCGCGCATCCTCTACGTCTCGGCCGAGAAGTTCGTGAACGAGTTCGTCCAGTCCCTCCAGGAGGGACGCATGAACGAGT
>JAXDMI010000010.1:0-11222 GCA_034666145.1 Myxococcales bacterium
GCCGCCCTGACATCCATGGCAGCACCCCGTGTTCCGCGGATGACACCGCCGCCCTGCCGAACCGTGGGCCGGGCAACGAGGAAAGCCTGCGAGACCTCACCTTGACAGCGCGCGTGGCATTGGGGTACTTCCCACAACCCTCTTAGGCGCGTAGCTCAGTGGTAGAGCACTACCTTGACACGGTAGGGGTCGTTGGTTCAACCCCAATCGCGCCTACAAAATAGGCACTTCGAGGCAAACGGGCTGGTCGCGAAAGCGGTCAGCCCGTCTTCGTTTCAGGGGCGGCGGTCGAGGGATGGTTCCGGGACTCCAAAACGGCCACGTCCGGGCTTCGCCGGCTCGAAGTGAGGACGCGGAACAACGATCCGGGTTTCCCGTAGGTACGTGCCCATCAACGATGACGAACGGCCAATGCAAGACGCCCTCGCGATGGCGGACGGCAATGGCCGGCCCTCCCCCGATCGTCGGCTCGCCCTCGTGCTTCGAGAGGTACCAGATCGTCCCTGTCGCACGCTCGACCCACCGTCCCGACTCCTGGATCGTCCTCGACATGGCTGCCGCGATCTGCTCCTTCGCGTTCCGTTGACCGACCATCGCAACGAGCGAGCCGGGCTGCTTCGGTGCCCAGCGTGGACCTCCGTCTTCTCCGAATAGGCGGCCCCTGCTCTAGAAGCTGAATACCGCGCGTCAGCTGCAATGAGGAACGCAGCCTGATCCCCGGTGAGGTGAGCCAACGCGAAGCCGATGGTCACCGCTCGAGGATACGCGCGTCGATCGACGGGGTCCGCCGGCAATGGGCCGAGCGTGGCGGTCGCCATCACGCGCCCAGGTGTGCTTGGGGAACTGCGAGTAGCGCGCGCCCTTCGTGCCCATGCGGTTCGTCGCGACGGGGAAGACCCCGTGCCTTGCTGTCGTGCAATTCTTATGAACCTTGATGACCCCTCCGATCATCGGCCGTCCAAACGATGTGAACATTTGGATGTAACCTTCGCGTCAAGGTTATTCCGTTATTCACCTACATCCACATTCCGTTTACATCTTCGATGTGAGAAGCCTCGAGGCTCGGTTGGCGGCGTTAATGCCCTTCAGGGGATGGCGAGGTGATCGTTCAACGGGAACTCGAGATCCACGAAATGAGGACGATCGCTATCCTTGGCGGGATCGGGGTGGACGACGTACGCCGGGAATTGAAGCTCCGGTTCGAGGCCCAGCGGGGGCCAGGAGAGCGAACCTCATGAACGGAGTCCGATGTGTTTGTCCGGTCACTCCCGTGAACGATTCGTCACACGGCATCAACGATCCACTGCAAAATGGCAGGTAATCCACGCGTTGCGTGTTTTTTGAGTGTGGCCCGATAGCTGCTCAGTGGACGCTATGCGCACGCCTACGCTCGTCGTTACGTTGTTCTCGTTTGGGTTGCTCACCTTCGCCTGCGGTACCAGCAGCAGCTCGACTACCGCACCCACGTGCGCCCAACTTCAGGCGCAAATAGACGCCTGCCCAGGCTTCTCCCAGGCCGATAAGGATTCACTTGGTCCCTTTTGCGCGAGCGCCAGGGCAACGGATGCTTGCCGGTCCTGTCTTGACGGACACCTATGCGGCGTGACGGAACAGTGTGACCCGCAGTGCGGCAAGAGCAGCAGTGCTGGAGGTTCTATAGGTGACAGTGGACCCGTTGATAGCGGAAAGCCGCCCCCTACGTGTGCCCAGCTTCAAACGCAGATTAACGCCTGCGCAGGCTTCACCCAAGCTCAGAAGGACCAGATTGGCCCCTTCTGCGCAAGCGCAAGCGCAACGGATGCTTGCCGCTCGTGCCTTGACGGAAACCTTTGCGGCGTGACCGAGCAGTGTGACCCGCAATGCGGCAAAACTGGTGATGCAGGTGGAGGCGGTTGAACGGGGATCGCTTTTGCAAAACCGATCGTTTTGAGATCCCGCTCACAAGGTCCGTTTGGGGGACTTTTGAAATTCTCCGGTGCCGTTGTCCTACTGGCCGTCGGGGTAGGCAGCGAACGTCGCCGTCGTTGAATCAAACAGCTCCGTGGCCGAATTGAAGCCGATGCCGCGTCTATTCAGCATATCGATCGTGTTGACGAGGTGATGTATGGAGCGGAATAGCCTATCGCTGCGATAGCAGACGATGCCTGAGAAGGCTTGCCGCTCCGCGTGCGCCAACATTCGATCCAGGGCGGGCCTGCGATCTATGATCGCCAGCAATGCCGTGGTCCAAGTAGGTATCCGTAACGTCCCATCCCCTGGCGGAAATGAATCTGATGTACCGACGTACGCGGAAGCGTCATATAGTAAAGACGTGCCGTAGTGGCATCTCTCTACCAAAATGAATCATGGTATTTTGAATACGAGTGTCGTGCTCGCACTCACCTGTCCGCCGCATACTTCAAATTGTTGATGACGTTCGCAACGCCACGAAGTCGTTTGGGGATGGCGCCTCCATTTGCTGGAGGATGAGAACGAAGGGTGCTCGATCCGAAACGTCACCCACTACAAACGTCGGAAGGCACCGGGTCTGCACTTTGGGGCCACATCGAAAACGAGGGCTCTCATCCCTCCACTTCTCCCACCACCCGGTAGCAACACCGGGCCCTGCGTGGACGCGATCGGTGGCCGTTTTCCGGCCTTTCCGCCCGTCTTCGTTTCGGCGCCCCCTTCGGCGTTACTTCCCGCAGCTCGCTTGCGCGTTCTTCTTGCAGTCTTTCAACCCCTGGTCCGCCTTCGTCGCCTCTTTGCGCGCGCTGATGCAATCCAGCTCCTCGACGCCGGCGATGACGAGGCCGGTGAGCAGCCCACCGAGAGCGCCGGGAAGCGCGCCGACACCTCCGACCGCGGCGCCGCCGAGCGCGCCGGCGGTCGTGGTGACGGCCAGCTCGGTGCCGGGCTTGACCAGCCCGCACTTGTCCGCGGCGCCCGCGGCCGCGACCTTCTGGTCGATGAGCTCCGACGTGCAGACCGTCGTCTCGCTGCAATGACCGACGAGGCCGTCGTCGAGCGGATGCGATTGCGTGAGCGATCCGGCGCCCGACGCGAGCGTCGACCCGGGTGCTGCGTTGCTCTTCGCGTCCGTGCCGAGATGCGCGAGGACGCGCGCGGCGACGCCGCCTCCCGCGAACGTGTTCTCGACGACCTTCATCGAGGCGACGGCGCCTTTTCCGTCTGCTGACGTCTTCAGCGCGAAGTCGATCGTCTCCGAGCCCCGCGCCTTCGTGCCGGTCATCGCGACCGTCACGCGCGCGGTCTGGGAGTCGACCGCCGCGAGCGTCTGGCGGAGCTCGACGATCATCGCGTTGTGGTCGTCGTAGCCGTGAAAGACGACCGCGCCCGTCGCGGCGTCCGTGGCGAACCCCCATTTCGCGACGCCGACGTCGCTCTCGGTGTCAGCGCCGGCGACGTAGACGACGGCATCGCTCGGCGGCGGTCGCATCGGGACGTCGTCCGCGGGTGCTCCGCATCCCGCAACGGCGGTCGCGAGCGAAAACAAGCAGACGGCAAACATCGTGGGCAGGGCTTGATCGTGCACGGCAGGCTCCTTTCGACACGGGAGCCATCGCAGCAAGGTTGATGCCCCGCGCGCGAGCTACGAAATGCCTGCATTCGCGCACGCGAGGGAGAAGGGATCGTTCGCGGATGAGAACGTCCCGTTCCCTGGATCAGCGAGACGTCGCCCACCACGACGGCGAGCGCGCACGCCGCGAACCGCGCGGACTACTGCGCCTGGAGCGTCCGCGACGCCCCCGGCAGTCCAGAACCACCACCGCAGGGCCCGGTGAGGGCGCTCGCTCAGTACGTCCGCGTGAACGTGATCGGCGACGACGGATGCGACGTGCTCGTGCCCGCCCAACCATTCACGTTGAGCGTGTGGGCGCCCATGGTCACCGGAACCCAAACGTCGAGCGCGCCCGTTCCCGTCGCGACCTGCTTCCCATCGACGTAAGCGATGCTCGTTGCGATGCACGCCGGCGCCGTCGTGCGGAGGTGAATTGCAGGCCCCACGGACTGTCCTGCGGTGGGCTCCAAGATCTGCGGGTTTCCGGAGCAGCCGTCGCCACCGCTGCCGCCGCCGCTGCCGGATGCGGCCACGGCCGCCGAGAGGTGGTTGCGGATCGACGGCTGGCCGACCGCGTAGACGTAGAGCGACCAGCTTCCGGCCGGCAGCTTGCCCGTGAAGTCGAAGGACCGCGTCGTCGCCGGCAGATCGTCGGCGACCAGCGTGAGGTTTTCGCCGTCACCCGCGGGTGACGCGTAGACGGCAAAGTGATGGATGGTCTCGCCGAGATCGAGTCCGGCGCTCACAGCGCTCGCGCAGTCCGCCGCGGCTCCAGAGGCGAGCCCGATCTTCCAGCTCAGCGTGGAGCCGGCGACCGCCGGCGTCACGGCGACGTAGCTCTCGATGCCGGTCTCGAGCTCCGAGCCTTCCTCGTAGTCGTCCCACGTGATGAGCTGCATGCCGGTCAGCGGGTTCGAGGCCGAGTAGTGCTTGTTGGCCTCGCGGAACGTGTCGAGCCAGGTCTTGCCGCACTGCTGGCCGGTGTAGCGACGCCCGTTACCCGAGCCCGCCCAGCCGTTCACGACGTGATCGTCGAAGCCCTTGAACGCGGCGCCGAACGTGATCTTCGAAGGGTGATTGACGGCCTGCGAGTAGAAGTACGGAAGGAAGTGCGCCGTCGCGAACGGGTCGCTGCCCGGATAGCTCGCGATCGGTGTCGTGGTGAGCCACGAATACGCGCCGTCGCTGTTCGCGTGGCCGTAGGCGCCCGCGTTCTCGAACACGAAGAGCGGGTTGCCGGCGGCGTGGGCGCGGACGAACGCCCAGTCGATCTTCTTGCCGTACTTCGCGGCCCACGCATCGATGCTGAAGAAGTAGAGAACGGGCCTGCTGCCGATCCGGTAGTACGCCGGCGACGGGTAGAAGTTGGTCGCGATGAACTGAAGGTCGCTGATCACGGCATTCGTGATGTCGCAGCTCGGTGAGGCGGCGCAGCCCTTGATCCCTTCGTCCTCCATGACGGCGAACTGGAATTTGCCGCCCGTCGCTTCTGCCGCTTTCATCGTCGCGAACAAGGTGCCCGTGACGAGCGCGGCGGAGCTGGTGCTGGCTCCGTCGATGATCCCCTTCCCCGCGCCCTGGCCGACCCAGTTGGCGATGATGCCGTCGAAGCCACGGCTCATCATGTCTGCGATCTCGCTCTTCACGTGCGCGGTCGTGTTCGAGGCGTAGCCGATGTCGATGTGGCTTCCGCACTGATCGGTGCTGCTGGTCGTGCCGAGCGGCGAGAGGCCCTGCGTGCAGAACCAGCTCTGCGTCTCGACGAAGAGCTTCGTGGTCGATCCGGGATAGAGAAGCGACCGCGTCGGCACCTTGCTGACGGCGCCGACGTTCAACGACGTCGCGCTGACCGACGGCAACGGGGCGTCTCCGTTCGACACCACGCCGATGTGCGCGCCGTCGAAGCGCGCTGCCGGGGTGTAGCGATCACGGAACTGCGAGCTGCCCGACGTGTTGTTCGCGCCGAGCTGCGTGCGTGTCGTGACTGCGCTCGAGAGCGAGTCCGACGACGACGACAGCGGCGAAGATTCGTCGGCGCTCGGGTCCGCGACGCACGCCACGAGCAGGCCGGAGATCTGGAGAAGGAGGAGCGCAGGAGCGAATCGGTGGTGCATGAATTCTCTCATGCGCAAGCTGCATGCCGCCTGCAGCGGCATGGATCTCCGACGAATCGGACGCGACGATCTCCCTGGATTCGAGGCCTCTTCGTAATCGCAGGGCGAGCACGTGGTCGGGCTCGGGAACGATTCGTTCCCGACATGGAGCGATTGCTTCTTGGGACGCCCAGGTAGCGTCGCGCGTCACTTCGGACGCGTGATCTGGACGTGCGGCGACGAGTGAGCTTGGGCTGTGCCCGCCCAGCCGTTGATGTTGAGCGTGTGCGAGCCGACCGCGACGGGTACGTCCTGATCGACGGAGCTCGTCGTGAAATGCAAGGTCTCGACGCCGTCGACGTAGAGGATCATGGTCATGATGCAGCGAGGCGCCGACGCCGTCAGTCGGATCGACGCTCCCACCGTCGCGCCCGACGCGGGCGTCAGGATCTGAGGGTCTCCCTCGCAGCCGTCGCCGGCGTCGCGGTTCCCGGAATCTCCCGCCTCTGTGACGCCGCCCTCGCCACCGGCGGGAAGCCCCGGACCTGCGTGGTACTCGTCGAGCGGATGCGCGAGCGTGCACGAAGCCGCGAGCGCGCCGGACACGAGGGACGCCGCGGATGCGAGCAGCAGAACGACGCGGCCCGGACGCGCTGACCGGCGTGTGGCCATCCCGAGGAGGCTAGCATGGTACGCTCCGCTGTCATGGCGGAGGACGACGATGTCTCCACGGTCGCCCATGCCGCGTACCTTCCGTCCATCGCGCCAGACGCTACCTGGTCGATCCAGATCGCCGGCCGCGATGCTCCGCTCGCCGTGATCGACGGCGCGACACCGTCGCGCGTCCTCGTCGGCAACGGGCCCGGCTGTGATGTGCGCATCGCCGATCCTTCCGTATCGCGCCGTCACGCGGCCTTCGAGCCGTCGCGCGGCCGCCTACGCATCTCTGACCTCGGCTCGACCAACGGCACGTTCGTGAACGGAGTCTCGATCCTCGACGCGCTCATCGAGGGCGGCGAGGAGGTGCGCGTCGGCGCCACGATCGTGCGCATCGAACGCGGTGCGCCGTCCAGTAACGTTCGCCTGCCCGAGCGAACGAGCTTCGGGCGCATGGTCGGCTGGAGCCGCGAGATGCGGCGCCTCTATCCGCTCTGCGAGCGGCTGGCCGCGACCGCCGTGCCGTTGATCATCGAGGGCGAGACCGGCACCGGCAAGGAGGCGCTCGCAGAGTCGATCCACGAAGCAGGGCCGCGCGCTGCCGGGCCATTCGTGGTCTTCGATTGCACTGCGGTCGCGCCGAGCCTCGTAGAGTCCGAGCTCTTCGGACACGAGCGGGGCGCCTTCACGGGCGCGGTCCAGATGCGGCGCGGCGTGTTCGAGCAGGCGCACGGCGGCACGCTGCTGATCGACGAAATCGGAGACCTCGAGCCGCATCTCCAACCGAAGCTCCTGCGGGTCCTCGAGCGCGCGGAGATCCGGCGTGTCGGTGGTGACCGATCCATCGCCGTCGACGTTCGCGTCCTCGCCGCGACGCGACGCGACCTCGATCATGAGGTCGAGGCCGGTCGCTTCCGTGACGACCTCTATCATCGCCTCGCGGTCGCCCGCATCGAGCTGCCGCCGCTCCGTGAACGGAAGGGCGACATACGGCTCCTCGCCGAGCACTTCGCTCGCGAGCTCGGCGGCGACGAGCGCGCGATCAAGCCGGACGTGCTCGCGCGCTGGGACGATTACCGGTGGCCCGGCAACGTGCGCGAGCTCCGCAACGGCGTGGCCCGGGTGCTGGCGCTCGGCGATCTCGCGGAGCTCGAGCGGACGCGCTCCCTCGAGTCGACCGCTTCGCGTTCGTCGGATTTTCTCGGCGCTGTCCTGGCGCGAAAGCTCCCCCTCGTCGAGGCGCGCAAGGAGGTCGTCGACGAGCTCGAGCGTCGCTATCTCGAACAAGTGCTCGCGGAGAATCGCGGCGACGTCGCCGCGGCCGCCGATGCCAGCGGCATCGGACGCCGTTACTTCAACATGATTCGCGCGCGACTCTCCAAGTGACCGAACGATCGATCAACGACGCGTGACGAACGCGTAGGTCGCGATCGCAAACGAGAGAACGCTCACGCCGAGCAGGATGTCGGCGGTGACGTAACGATGCTCGACCGCGTCGACGCGGGACGCGCTGCAGCTCGGCGTGCAGTCCCGGAGCTCGTGCTCCGCGGACAGACCCGTCGACGCGAAGAACACGAAGCCTCCGAGCGCGACGATGCCGATGCTGCCGCCAACGAGCGTCGCCACGGGAACGCTCGACCCACCTTCGCGCGCCGGCGGCGGGCCCACGAGCTCCGCCTCGGCGGGCGCGTCCTCCACGGTGACCCGAAAAATGCGGTTCTTCTCGCCCTCGGCGATCACGATGCGCTGCTCGATGACGGGTCCGCGCGCCGGCTCGAAACGCAGCGCGTGCTCTCCGGGGTTGAGATCGACGGCGCGGCCATCGAGGCGCTCCGCGATCGGTTGGCCATCGACGAGGACCCGAACGTCGGGCACGTCGCGACCGTCGGCGGTTCGAGCCTGGAGGACGAGCCCGGGCATGGCACGCTCGACGTCCGCGAGCCAGGGAATGCACTCGTCCTGGACGACCTTCGGGCACGGGTCGCGCGAGCACAGCAGGAGCCTTTCGCGCGCGCCTCGCAGATCTCCCACGCCGCGCAGGCGCTGGGCTTCTGCGTGTGCCGCTGCGCACGCGAGCTTCGTCGTCGGCGCCGCGCGCAACGGCGACGCGACCGAGAACGCACCCAGCGCGACCATACCCCCAGCCACGAGCCTCATCGAACGAGGTTTCACAGACACTCGGGCTTCATCACGTGGATACCTTGCGGGTCGACCACGTACGGAGGGCTGCAGCGATCACCCTTCGTGGTGCGCGCCGGAGCAAAGGCTCGCGACGGCGCCCGCGGGCGGCCGAGCGTTGGCGTCGTGGCGGCCGCGGCGGGTTTGTCGGCGCGGGCGTCGACAGCCGCGACGGGAGGCTCGATCGCCGGCGGAGGTGCGCTCACTAGGCTGACGACGGCGCTGCGAACGCTCTCCACCGAAGCGCTCGGTCCTGCGCCCTGCGCGTCACTCGCGACCGTCGTCGCGTCGCGTGCGTGAAGCACACTGCGCGCGACGAGCCCCACGAGGATGACCGCGGCGAGAGCGCCTAGCACGCGAAGCATGCGTGCCGGAGGGGGCGCCGGCGAAGAGGCGGCCGTTTCGGTGACGGCCATCGGAGCGGCAGGCGCTTCGATGGACTCGATGGCCGATACTTCGGCAGCGCGCGCCCGGAGCGTCTCGCCGTCGAGCTCGTGCACCCAGATCGCAACCTCCCGCGGGGCGGCGACGTCGATCGCCGCCTGGAGCGCATCTGCCATGGCTTCCGCGGTGGCGAATCGCTCGTCGCGATCGCGGGAGAGCGCGCGCAAGACCGCCGCGTCGAGCGCGGGCTCGACGCCGGCGGCGACGGAGCTCGGCGCTTCCGGCTGGAGCTCGAGGACGCGCATCATCGAGGCCGCGGGCGAGTCGGCTGCGAAGAGTCTCTTCGCGCAGAGGAGCTCCCAGAGCACGATGCCCGCGGCGAACACATCGCAGCGTCGATCGACCGCTTCGCCACGGAGCTGCTCCGGCGCCATGTACGCGGCCTTGCCCTTCACGTCGCCGACGCGCGTGGTCTGCGCGCTGCCCACGGCCTTCGCGATGCCGAAGTCGACGACGCGCGCGATGCCGTCGGCTCCGACGATGACGTTCTGCGGGCTCACGTCGCGGTGCACGAGATGCAGCGGCTCGCCGTCGGCTCCAGTGGCCTCGTGCGCCGCGTGCAACCCGCGCAGTGCGTCGACGACGACGGCGACCGCAATCGCCGGCGGCACGGGGAGCTCGCGCTCGACGGCAGCGAGCCGGAGCCGCGAAAGCGTGGCGCCGGGCACGTAGTCCATCACGAGGCAGAGCTCATCATCGACGTCGACGACGTCGATGACGGGCACGACGTTCGGGTGACGGATCCGAGCTGCGATCCGCGCTTCGTCGAGGAGCATCGCGCGAAACTGCGCGTCTTTGGCCAGCTCCGCATGGAGCCGCTTGACCGCGACCACGCGGCGAAATCCAGCCGAGCCGTGCACGCGCGCGAAGTAGACCGTTGCGGTGCCGCCCGACGCGATCTCGCCGTGCAGCGCGTAGCGGTCGACCGTCACCATCGCCGGAACCATAGCGGATCTTCGTCGTGTCGCCTCGCGGGTCTCGGCCTCGTGAGCCGGCAAGCGACGCTCGCGACGCCGTGACGATCGCGGTCGAGTGCGATGACGGAACCGGCTTGACCGACCTCGTCGCGTGCGCTATTTCGCCTGTGGGCTAATTAGCCAACTGGAGAAATATGGACGCGCTGACCCTCACTTTCGCGGCGCTCGCGGACCCGACGCGCCGCGCCATCTTGCAGCGCCTCGCGCAGGGCGAGGCGACGGTGAACGAGCTCGCGGAGCCGTTCGACCTGCGGCTGCCGACGATATCGAAGCACCTCAAGGTGCTGCAGCACGCCGGGCTGATCTCGCAGGGCCGGCGAGCGCAGTGGCGCCCGTGCCGGCTCGAAGCCGCGCGCCTCGAAGAGGTGGCGAGGTGGGCCGAGCGCTTCCGCGTTCACTGGGAGCAGCGGTACCGCCGACTCGATGCATTGCTCGTGGAGATTCAACCGAAGGAACCGAAGGAGCCGAAGAATGGACGTAAGAAGCGATAACGAAGCGACGGTCTCGATGCCCTCCGACCGCGAGATCGTCATCGTGCGGGACTTCGCCGCGCCGAAGAGCGTGGTCTTCGACGCGTGGTCGAAGCCGGAGCTCGTGCAGCGCTGGTACCCGTGCTCGACGCTCACCATGCCGATCTGCGAGATCGACCTTCGCGTCGGCGGCAAGTGGCGCTGGCTGCAGCGGGCCGTCGCGGACGGCAGCGAGCATCCCCTCTCCGGCGAGTATCTCGAGATCGATCGTCCGAATCGCCTCGTCTTCACGCAGCGCTACGAGCCCGTCCCGCAGAGCGAGCACGTGGTCACGCTCACGTTCGTCGAGCACGACGGGATCACGACCGTGACCGAGACGTTCCGCCATGCGTCGAAGACGAACCGCGATCAACACCTCGCGTCCGGCATGACCAACGGCGTGCAGGAGGTCTTTCGCCGGCTCGACGCCATCTTCGCTGCGATGAGCGCGTCGTGAACCGCACGGTCCTCGACGTCTGGCGGCCCCACACCGAGGACGGCAGCTCCGACGAGCTCCTCTGCGCGGCACGCTGAGCACGCTCGGCAACGATGCAGTAATCTGAGCTCGGGTTCGTGCTGCCGCTGCACCCATGGAGACCCCTCGCGTCCACCGGCGCCGGCACGCCATCCGCGGCCCCTATGACGTGCAGATGCCGACGCCGAGCTTCGTCACGACTGGCGAGCTTCGTGCAATCCTGGAGCGAAGAGAGGAGGCGGCAATGACCGTCTATCTATTCGCGTTGGCGCTCTTCATCGGTGTGGTCGCGGGCCTGCGGGCGATGACCGCGCCGGCCGCCGTGAG
>JAXDMI010000011.1:0-2703 GCA_034666145.1 Myxococcales bacterium
GTCGCTACGCGCTCGTCGGCGCGCGCGCCGGCGGCGCCGAACGCGACGAGCTCGAGATGCCATCCGTCTACGCGTCGTTGCACGGCGTGATCGACGCTACCAGCTTCGCTCGCGCCCGAGGATGGTCGCCGGGAAAAAAGTGGTGTGCGACGAGGTGCAACGTCGGCGCAGGTCGCGCCGAGCGGTCGAAGGTGCCGCTACGTCTTTCTGTACGTGAGTGAATACACGACCGGCGCCGAGAGCTTGGGGCTCGAGATCGTGACGCGAACGAGCAAAGTGCTCCCGTCCGGTGCGAGGGCCCATTCGTTCACGCGCTTGCCTTCATCGGCCGCGAAGACCTGGACGAGCCGCCCGTCCCCGAAGCGCTGGCTCAATTTCGAGCGCTCGCCGTGGCTCGTGTAGTCGACGACCGCGCCCTGCTCCGGGGACGTCGCGACGGGCGACGACGGGGTACGGAACTGGATCGTCCCCGCTTCGAACCCGAAGGAGACCCACGGGTCGATCTTCGTACCGTTCGACAACCGCGATCGGGCAATGCCGCGGATCGCGAAGAACAGCGTTCCCACTGCGCGATCGACGGCGGCGCTCCGTGCTGCTTCTTCGGCCGCGCTACCCGCGAAGCGATAGGTGCCCGCGAATCGACGGCGATCGCCATCGGGGCGATTGTCGTCGGTGCGCGCGGCGGGCTGCGCCGCGTCGGCCCGCGCGGGAGCGTTCGGCAGTCCGATCGTCGAGGCCAAGGCCAGCGCCGCGCTCACGAGCATTCGATGTCTCATGAAGGCACTCATTCGGCCGCTTCGACGGTGAGGTCACCGTTGGTCGGGAGGTGAGCGCGGTAATATCCGCGGAATCGCTGCTGCAGCGCGTCTTCGGCCACGAGGGCGCCGCGGTAATGGGGATTCATGTCTTTCCAGATTGGCAAGTAGTCGTCGGTGGCGCCGGTGAAGATCTGACGCGCCATGAACCAGTGGTAGATGGGATTCAGTGGCGACAAGAACCACGGGAGGCTCTTGATCGCGACGATGAGGGTGAAGTCGGTGACGTTCGGAGCGATCGGCGTGGGCGCGGCGATGAACGTCGCGAGCAGATCGTCACCGCGCTGGAGCCGGCCCTGAATGAGTGACGCGCCCACGTACGCGATGCTCGTGACGAGCACGATCGGATCGCCGGCCGGCGTACGAATCGCTTGGTGAACGTCGAACGAGAACCGGTGCGGATCGCAAACGGTATTTTTTACTTCGTAGTGCTCGAAGTCGATCTTGTGGACGGTCTTGAAGTGCTGCGCGTCGCAGCCGTTCTCGAGGATGAGCAGCGGGTGGTTGTGGAACCGCTGTGTCTTCGTGCGAACGCCGAACCCCTTCGCGCCCCACTCGGGGAGCGGCGGGAGCGGATGCGACGGCGTCGCGCCGTTGAAGGCCCATACGAAGCCGCAGTGCTCGACGACCGGGAACGTCTCGAGCCGCGCGCGCTTCGGGATCTTCGTCTCGTGGAGGTACGGCACCCGCGCGCATGATCCGTCGGCGTCGAACTCCCAACGATGAAACGGGCACACGACCCGCTTCCCTTCGACCGATCCGCAGGCGAGAGATGCGCCCATGTGCGGGCAGAACCGCTGCTGGACGTGCGCCGCGCCATCTTCGTCTCGCCACACCACGAGGCGCTCGCCGAAGGCGTCGATCGCGGCGAGTCCTCCACGCGGCACTCTCCGCGAGGGCGCCACGGCGTACCAGGACGCGGGGTACGTCTCATCGTAAAGGTCGTTCGATACGAGGCGAAGCTTCCTCATCGGCATCGCCCCTCCCTGGCGCCGTGCAGAGGCGGATGCCAGGCGCGTGCCACGGCGCATTCACCGTAAAGAGCCGGTGTCGAAGGCGGGCGTCGCTTCCGCGCTGCGTCGCGCGCGGACCGGACCGGCGGATCGTCCTGGTGAGAAGTGGGAGTTCCCTGACCTCAGTCCGGGCATTCGAAGGAACGCGCGAGCTCGCCGACGAGCGGACGCGCGCGCGCAGCAAGGCCTGCGAAGGGGAGCCGACCGGAACGTTGCTAGCGCGACCCCTTCGTGCCGCTCGTCTTGTCGCTTTCGCGTGACGCTCGTGGAACACGTCGTCCGCCTCGGGCGTACGGATGGATCGATGCAGCCTCGGCGACCCCGTCCGATCGGCCGCCGCGCGTTTCTCGCCGGAAGCGGCGTGATCGTAGGGTGTGCGCCTCGAAAGGGCGCCGCGACGCGCTTCGAATCGTCGAGCGCGTCCGCGTCCGCCGACGCGTCCGCGCCCCCCGACGCTGCCACTTCCGCCGTCGCGTCCGCGTCTGCGCCTAGCCACGCCCTCTTCGACGCCTACCCCGCGCTCGCGAAGACACTCGCGCGGGTGGCGCTGGGTCGCTTTCCCTCGGCGATCGAGCGCGCGACCTCGCTCGCCCCCGACGGCACGCTCTACATCAAACGCGACGACGACTTCACGCGCTCGCTTGCGCCGCCGAACCTCCCCGCGCCTACGTCCGCGCCCGCTGACGCGGGCGGCGGCAAGGTGCGGAAGCTCGAGCTCTACTTCGGCGAGGCGCGCGCGCAGGGGAAGCGACGCATCATCACGTCCGGCGGTGTCGGATCGAACCAAGCCCTCGCCGTCGCTCTCCTCGGCAGGGCGCTCGGCTTCTCCGTCCGTCTTCACCTGACGCCGCAGCCGCTCTCGTCGCTCACCACGA
>JAXDMI010000012.1:0-15732 GCA_034666145.1 Myxococcales bacterium
ATCGACCTCTTCATCGATGCCGAAGGTATCACGGGAGGCGACGCCACTCCGCTCGTGCGACGCGCCGGCACTGGCAAGCGGAAGGTCGCCGCGGTAGGTTCACGCCGCTCTGGCGCTCCCCGCTCTCGCTCGGCTTCCAGGTCTCGCTCTCGTGGCGCTCGTCGCGTGCTGCGCGTGCGCGGTGACGGCGGCGTGCGCACGAACGTCGCCGGACGGCGCGATCGATGCCTCGCCTCCAGCGTCCGATGCAACGTCCGCCGACGCCGGCGCCGCGCTCGATGCGGAGGCCGTCGACGCGGGACGCGGAGTGCTCACCAAGCTCGCGGCGACGGCGCAGACCTCGGTCGTCGACACACCGTGGTGGCCGGAGAGCGGCAAGGGCAGCAAGCGCATCGGCTACCTGCGACACGGCGCGCTCGCCGCTGCGTACGACCGTCCGACCGTGAACGAGGACTGCAAGGAGGGCTGGTTCGAGCTCGAGGTCGGTGGCTTCGTGTGCGGGAAGGCCGTGACCGTCGAGCTCAACAGCCCCAGGGTCCGACTCGCGCCGAAGCAGCCCGATCACGATGCCGGCATGCCGTATCGCTACGGCGTGAACCTCTCGGACGGCACGCCGCTCTACCGCCGCGTGCTCTCCACCGAGGATCGAAAGAAGTACGAGCCGTGGCTCGTGCCCGCGAAGCCGGCCGCCGACGACACCGCCGGCGAGAGCGACAAGACCGCCGACAAGTCCGAGAAGGGCGACAAGAGCGAGAAGCCCGAGATCACCGGCGAGGGCGAGGAGAGCCCGTCGGCAACGCCCGCGCACAAGACGAAGGAGCCCGTCGATGCCGGCGTCGATGCCGGTCGCCCGAAGCTGAAATCGCTCAAGGGCCGCGGCGTCCTCGTGCGCACGATGGCGCGCGGCTTCTATCTCGCGCTCGACCGCTCGTTCAACGCGGGCGGCGCGAAGTGGTGGCGCACGTCGTTCGGTTTCGCCGTTCCGTTCGAGCGCATCATGGTGCAGCCCGGCGTGACGAAGCACGTCGGCAGCTGGTTCGAAGCGATGCCGGTGAATGGGAGCGGGAACGGGAACGCCGACGCGGCCGACGACGACGACGGCGGTGAGGCCGGCAGCACCGGGAGCGACGGCGGGGATGCTCTCGGCGCGGGCACGGTCGCGTTCGTCAGCGTCGGCTTCGCGCGCAAGCTCGAGGTGAGCGAAGACGGCAAGAAGATCACGTGGGGCCCCGAGCTCTCGAAGCGCACCGCGGTCATGCTCGACGGACGCGAGGCCACGGTGTCCGGCGTCACGTATCATCACACCACTGCGGGTTTCTGGGTGCGCATGATGGATCTGACGCGCGCCCACCCTGCATTCCCGGCCGATCTCCGCGCGGGCGAGAAGTGGATCGACGTCGACCTCACGAGGCAGGCGCTCGTCGCCTTCGAGGGCACGCGGCCCGTCTTCGCGACGCTCATTTCTTCGGGCCGGCGGAATCCGCAGGACAAGGAGAAGGACTTCCCGACGCCGACCGGCAGCTACCGCATCCGCGAGAAGCACGTCACGACGACGATGGACGGCGACGTGGCGTCCGACGGCCCGTACTCGATCGAGGACGTACCCTGGGTCATGTACTTCCAGGGCAGCTACGCGCTCCACGCTGCCTTCTGGCACGACTCGTTCGGACGAATGCGCAGCCACGGCTGCGTGAACATGGCGCCCGAAGACGCGCGTTCGCTCTTCGCGTGGAGCGACCCGCCGTTGCCCCAAGGATGGCATGGGGTGTTCAGCCGCGACGAGAGCTCAGGGACGCGCATCATCGTCCACGAGGATCCGCCGCCGAAGCGCTGAGGGCGCAGCGCTGATCTGTGGCATGGTCCCCACGCGATGCCCCTCTCCGAAGAAGCCTTCACTGCCCTGGTCGATGCCGGGTGTCCCGACTGCGGACCCAAGAAGCTCGTCGTCGAGTCGATCGTCGCGCAGCGACTCCCGATCCTCGGCGGTGAGCCGTACGGCTCGCCGTCGTGGGGCTACAAGGGCGAGGACCTCGTGCGGGGCACGTTCCGCATCGCGTGCGACGGCTGCAAGAAGGAGCTCTACACGGCGACCGCGTGCTCGCGCTGCGACGCCCCAGGCGGCGTAGCGCGCGCGCTCGAGTCCGAGAACAGCTTCCCGCTCCCGACCGCGTGCCTCCGCTGCGGCAGCGAGCTGTTGACCGCGACCGCATACGTGCCCGCCGTCGTCGTGTACGAGGGCAAGCGCGCCGCGAAGGCGCGAACCCAGACCGTTCCCGAGGACCCGGGCTTCCACGCGTTCCGTGTAGAGTGCAAGGATTGCAAGACCGCCGACGAGCGGCGCGACCCCTGCGCGATGTGCGGCGGCGCCCCGGCGTAGTCACCGATGAGAGCCGCGCCCCAGCATCGCGACGTCGTCCTCGCTTCCATGGCTCTCCTTGCCCTCGTCGGCGTCGGCTGCTCCCGCTCGCAACCGCCCGCGCCGTCCGACGGCGCCGTCGACGACGGCATCACGGTGACGACGTCTTCGCTCGATGCCGCGAAGCGGATGGTGGCGCGTGATGCATCCCGCCCCGGGCGACCCAACGACGCGGCGCCGCTCGACGACGTCGCGCGCGCCGTCCTCGCGTGGAACAACGCGCTCGCCGCGCACGACCTCGACGCCCTGACGAAGCTCTATGCCGATGACGTGCGCCTCTACGGCAAGCCGCTGAAGCGCAAAGCCGCCGTCGCCGCCAAGGCCGCCGCGTTCAAGGCGGACCCCTCGTACACGCAGAGCATCGCGAGCGACGTGACGGCCATGGAAGAGCCACGCGGTCGCGTCCGCGCGAGCTTCGTGAAGCTGTCGACGGCGAAGGGCGAGCCGCGTTCGTACGCCTCGTACCTCGTGCTGCTCCGCTCGGCATCCGGCCTTTCGATCGTCGAAGAGAGCGACAAGACCACCGACGAGAATCTCGCCGAGCATCTCGCCGTCGAGTGCATCGGCGCCGCCGCCGGCGCAGTCATGAAGGATCCGAAGGCCGCGGCGCTGCTCGCCGAGCCGGTCACTGCCGAGCAGCAGCGTGCCGGCTGTCGGAACCACGGGCTGATGCCGTTTCCTCCCGAGAGCGGCGACACGAAGGTCGCCGTGAAGATGTTCACGAGCTGCGACGACCGGCAGGCGTTCCGCGGTTGGTTCCACGTCGGCATCGCCGACGGCTGCGTGTACGAAGAGGACCTGATGGCGCCCGAAGGCACGTTCACGAAGCTCTCGTGCGACGAGCCCGCGGCGGCGCGCGTGAGAGCCGCCTGCCGCCGCAAATGACCGTCGCGATTCCGTCGGTGTTGCCGATGTACGCTGCGGTCGGATTCGCCCCCCGATAACGCGGTCCCCCGCCGAGCGTGGCGCAACGATGATCCGGGATCGGGCTCATTTCTCGGGGATTTCGCGAGGGTGGAAGCCCTCCCGCGCGGCATGGGGAGTGCAGAACTACACCTCGAAGCGGCCTGCCGCGCTCCCCTCCTCATGAACGCCCGTTGGTTGCCCCGTGAGCTCCAGGTCCTCGTCCTCGCCGTCCTCGTGGCGTGCGCGGCCTGCACGGCGCCGGTCTCGAGCGACGCGAGCGACGCGAACGGCGAGACCATCGGTACGACGCAGCAAGCGATCATCAACGGTGACGACGACAACGCGGACCCCGCCGTCGTCGCGCTCATGCTGGCCGGAAGCGTCTACTGCACCGGCGTGCTCCTCACGAACAACATCGTCGCCACGGCCGCTCACTGCGTGACCCCAACCCCGCCCGACCAGGTCTACTTCGGCAACGACCCGGGCACGAAGAAGGGCACGTTCATCGCCGTCACGACGTCGCGCGTGCATCCCGACTTCGACGAGGACACGCTCGTGAACGACATCGCCGTCGTCGGGCTGGCGAGCACGGCGCCGGTCGCGCCGCTGAACATCTTCGTGAAGGAGTTCGACGATTCGTACATCGGCCTCGAGATCCGCCTCATCGGCTTCGGCGCGACGGCGGGTAACGGCTCCGGCAACCTCCGCAAGCGCACCGGCACCACCGCGATCACCTCGTACACGAACGACGACTTCCGTTTTCGCCCCGCTCCCTCGCAGACGTGTGTCGGCGACTCCGGCGGTCCCGCGGTCGCGAAGATCGGCGACCACGAGGCCGTGATCGGGCTCACGTCGTCGGGCGATTCGAACTGCGCGACGTACGGCCGCGACATGCGCATCGACCGGTACCTGCCGTTCATCCAGGGATATGCGAAGGCGTATTCGATCCCCACCGGCCCTGCGAGCGTCGACAACAGCGGTTGCTCGGCGTCGAGCCGCGCACCGACGCGCACCTCTTCCGCGGCGGCCGTGCTCCTCGCGCTCGCGTGCATCTCGGTCGCGCGCTCGCGCCGTCGCGGATCACGTCGCAGCGCCTGATTCTCGTAACGCAAGGCTCGCGCTTCGCACTTCGCGTTTTCACGGGCGCTCCGTGGAACGGCTGATGCACCCGTCCCGAGAGACGGAGGTCAGCCATGTTGTTCGTCATCTCTGCCTTGGGCATCATCGGAGCGTTCGTGATGGGGCTCGACGCGCTCGTGCTCGGCAGTGGCGCCGAGCTGGAGCACATCGTGGCGATTGCCTGTCTCGCGCTCGGTGCCGCCGGGCTCGTCGGCGCGATGGCAGACGACGGCTTGCGGGAGAGGTCTCCACAGCGCGAGCTCGTCGCGCGCGGCGCCTTTCAGCTGATCGCCGCTGCGCCGATCATCGCGCTCAGCGTAGGCGTCTTCGTCGCCACGCTGATCCCGTCGCTCTACGTCGCGATACCGTTCTTCGCGGTCTGGTGGTACGCGTCGCCCGCACGTCGCGCAGCGCGAGCACGACCGGTGGCCGGCGAGGCCGAGCATCCGCTCCATGCTCCGGCGTATGCGTGAGCTCCGCATCGCGAGCTCGACGGGTGAGCGCGCGCGCGCTCTTCGACGCCGCGCCCATGGCGGCCAGTGACACAGCGGCCACACCTGGTCGCCCGTGCGCGCCTCGGTCGCGGCCACGACGACGCACGGCGCTGCTTCGTCGGATGGGCACGTCGTTCGCTACCTCCGATCGCTCATGGGACAGAGCGCAAGCACCGAGGTCAGCGCGGGCAACGCTGACAAGAAGCATCTGCACGAGCTGCTGGAGTCGTTCGACACGGCGATGCTCATCACGCGGCACCGTGACGGCATGCACGCGCGACCCATGGCGGTCGCCGACGTCGAGGGCGCCCATTGGGTGTGGTTCGTCACTTCGGTCGATTCGCCGAAAGCCGAGGAGATACGCACCGACCCGCGCGTCTCCGCGACGTTCCAGGCGAACCGCAAGTTCGTCGCCCTGAGCGGGAACGCCGAGCTCGTCCGAGACCGGGCGAAGATCGACGCGCTCTGGAAGGACGTGTGGAGGGTGTGGTTCCCGAACGGCAAGGACGACCCGTCGATCGCTCTCATTCGCGTGAGCGTCGACGACGCCGAGCTCTGGGACAACGCCGGCGCCAAGGGCATTCGGTACGTCTTCCAAGCCGTGAAAGATGTCCTCGCGGGCGAGCGCCCGACGCCGGTGGACGGCCAGCACGCTCGCATCAAGGCCCCCGAGGCGTCCTCCGAACATCGAGGCGCATCGTCGGGACGTTGAACGACCCGTCGCGGTAGGCTGTGGCCCCGAGCGCTAGCGCCAAGGGGGGAGACCCACAGTGAGCAATCCTTTTCTCGAACCGCAGGTCGAGCCGGTCCGCGTCATCGAATCGATCCCGGTGACCACTACGTCGGCGCTCTCGGCGGAGACGATCGCCGCCGAGAAAATCCCGACGCCACCGCACCTCTCCGTGGGACGCGAGCTCGCGCGCGGCGGGATGGGCCACGTCCACCCGGCCGCGGACCTGAACCTGCTCCGGCACGTGGCGTTGAAGCGACTCGACAAGAGCTACGCGACGCGACCGTTCTATCGCGACAGCTTCATCGCCGAGGCGCAGATGACGGGCCAACTGGAGCACCCGAACATCGTGCCGGTCCATGAGCTCGCCATCGACGCGAGTGGCGTGCCGTATTTCACGATGAAGCTGGTGCAAGGCGGCTCGTTCAGCGACTGGCTCGAGCAACGCGCGCCCGGCACCATCGAGCGTGTCGAGGGCGGCATCGAGATCCTGCTGAAGGTCTGTGACGCGCTGGCCTACGCCCATCATCGCGGCGTCATTCACCGCGACCTCAAGCCCGCCAACATCATGGTCGGCGACTTCGGTCAGGTCTACTTGATGGATTGGGGCCTCGCGAAGCTCATTCGCTCCGAGCCCGCGTCCGGTGCGAGCGCGCTGATGAACGCCAAGGGCCCCGTCGGGACCCCGGATTTCATGGCCCCGGAGCAAGCGCGCGGGAACCCGAAGGAGGTCGACGAGCGCGCCGACATCTTCGGCGTCGGCGCGCTGCTCTTCGAAGTGCTCACGGGGCAAGGGCCCTACGGCATGTCCGCCGATCCGCGGAAGGTGCTCGAGCTCGCCGTGGCCGGCAAGGTGATCTCCATCGATGCGGCGTGCGAGCGGTTCGGCGTGGCACGACGCATCCGCGCGGTCGCGGAGCGCGCGACGCAACCCGACCCGGCGAATCGTTACCAAACGATCACCGAGCTGCAGGACGCCATGCGGGCGTTCCTCCACGGAGGGATGCACCTCCCGCGGAAGTCGTTCGCGGCCGGCGAGATCATCTTCCGCGAAGGCGACAAGGGCGACGCGGCGTACATGATCGTGGCCGGACGCTGCCGCGCGTATCGCACCGTCGGCGGTGTCGACGAGACCCTCGCAACGATGGAGCCCGGCGAGGCGTTCGGAGAGATGGCGCTCATTCTCTTCGAGCCGCGCGCCGCGAGCGTGGTCGCCCTCGACGCCGTCACCGTCCTCGTGCTGGACCAGACGACGATGAACGAAGGCCTGGGCCTGTCGGGATGGACGGGTGCCCTCGTGCGTGCGCTGGCGCAGCGGTTCAGCGATCTCGAGCAGATGGTGCGGTCGTCCGGCATGCGCCGGACCTGAGAGCGCCCGAGACCGAGCTTCACGAGGCCATTTTTTCGAGGGTCTCGAAGATCTCGAACGCCAACGTGAAACGGCGGACGTCATCGTCGAAGGCGACGACGCGCCGGTTGTCGTCGAGCTGGACGACGTACCGCGTGCGTCGTTCTTGCGCGTCGCGGGGCGGCTCACGAGAGATGATCGTCCCGCCCAGCCACGAGCATTCGGTGTCCCCGGGACGGTAGCTACGGCGGCAACGAACACTCACGCGATCACCAAGGAAATGGTCGTTCGGCTTCATGGTGACCATCCTGCACCCTGCTGCACGGCCATTCAGTCGAGAGAATAGACACGGGTAGGCGAGCGCCTCCCTTGACGCCCCCCGCGCCGCTCCCCTCCTCTCATTTGACCATCATCCACCCAGCGTCCGGCGTGATCTCGAGATGGAAGTGGTTGCGATGCTCGGCGTTGTAGTTGGGCGTGAGCATCACGTTGAAGAGCGCGCGGCGCGCGGCCTCGCAGACGAAGCCCCATAGCTCGGTGGCGGCGGGAGACGGCGGCGTCGGCCCCTCCCCTGCTCCAGCCGCACCCGCGCACATGCCGCGGCCGATGTGCCCGTGGAAATCACGTTCCACCTCGAGCAACGAGCCGTCCTTTCGCTTGAAGGCGCGAACGTCGACGGCGAGCGCCGCGCAGTGCTGCAGACCCCAGTACTTCGCCGTGCAACCGTTCTGCGATTTCGGGCGATACGCGTTGAGATGGATGATCTCCACGACGTCGCGCTTCGCGAGCAGGTCGGCGAAGTCGTCGAGCGCCAGCACGAGGCGGCAATCGAAGATCTCGTAGATGGAACGCTCTCGCTCCTTCGGCGCCATCGCAGTGTGGATGGCCACGCCGCGGACCGGCCCGCGAAGACGCACCGGCGCGAGCACACCCTCCATCGGCTCGCCGCGCACGAACGTGACTCCGCGACGCGTCAGCTCCGCCTCGCACGCATCACGGTCGAGTCGCCCGTAGCGGTAGCTCGGCGCGTCGGCGCGGCGGATCGGCACCACGCGCTGCGTGGGATCGGCGACGAAGAACGGCCCTTCCTCCGCCGCCGCAGGCCGAGGCGCATCCACGCCGGCCGCGCCGAGCGGCACCGCCGACGGCGCCGGACCGTCGGGGGCCGGGCTCGTCGGACTCGGATCTCCGCGATGGGCGCGCGAGCATCCGAGGAGCGCGCTCGAGAACGCGAACGCACACGCCACCGCCGTCGCGTACCCGCGCAGGCGCACCACGCGCTCCAGCAACGCCGCCGCGCTCTCGCTCGCTAGGAGCGCCCGCGCGATCCGTCGCGTCCGGCCGAGCCGAACGTGAGCTGCAGCTTGCCGTTCGGAACGGTGACCTTGAGATCGAGCGCCGAGGCGCGCACCACGGTGTTGTTCTCGATGGAGCCTGCGAGCTGCGCCGTGTCGACGTCGAAGTCGCCGGAGATCTTCCCGTCGCTCTTCAGTGCGCCTGCCGCGATCTTCCCGGAGACGGCTCCGGTCGCGCTCACGGTGAGGGACGGCCCTTCGATGTCGCCCTCGATCGACCCCTGCACCAGGATCGGGCACGTGGAGGTCAGCGAGCCTTTGAAGCGCGTCCCTTCTTCGACCAGCGTCCGCTTCTCGGTCGTTGCGGTGCCGGCGCCTACGGTCGGGTTCTTCGGATCATTCATGGCCCACTCCCTTTCGGTCCTCCGATTGTCGCACGTCGCGAGCCTCCGTGAGCCCCGCGTTCGTCGAAGTCGCTGAAAATGCTAGGTTCGGCCGAAGCGCCATGAAGTTCGAGCAGCTCGATCGTCGCATGCGGGTGTACGAGACCGCCCACGATCACTGCGTGCTGCCCGGCCTGCACATGGTGGCACGCATCGACGGGCGCTCGTTCTCCCAGCTCACCCGCGCGACCGAGAAGTTCGACGCGCCTTACGACACGCGTTTCCGCGACTGCATGGTCGCGACCCTCGAGCACCTCGTGACGTCGTGCGGTTTCTCGGTGCTCTTTGGCTACACGCAGAGCGATGAGATGTCGCTCCTCTTCCGGAAGGACGAATCCCTCTTCG
This sequence comes from Myxococcales bacterium, assembly GCA_034666145.1. Lineage (GTDB taxonomy): Bacteria > Myxococcota_A > Polyangia > Polyangiales > Polyangiaceae > Labilithrix. The sequence goes on from JAXDMI010000012.1 coordinate 9,097, forward strand.
GTCGCAAGCTCCGCAAGTACCTCTCGGTCCTCGCCGGCGAAGCCAGCGCGAAGTTTTCGCTCGCCCTCGGCAGCCTCGGCGCCTTCGACGCGCGCATCTCGCAGTTCCCCGACACCGACACGGTCGTGGACTACTTCCGGTGGCGACACGAGGACGCGCACCGCAATGCGCTGAACGGTCACTCGTACTGGCTGCTGCGTCGTCAGGGCCTCGACGATCACGCCGCCACCGAGCAGCTCAAGGGCGTGTCGGTCGCCGACCGCAACGAGATGCTCTTCCGCGCCGGCATCAACTTCAACGACGTCCCCGCCTGGCAGAAGCGCGGTATCGGCGTCCTCTGGGAGGACGAGCCGCACGTCGGTGAAAATCCGAAGACCGGCGCGCCCGTCACGACGATCCGGCGACGCGCGGTGGTGAGCTACGACCTCCCGATGAAGACCGAGTTCGACGACCTCGTACGCGGCATCGTCGAGCGCCAGTAGTCGTCACTCGAGCAGCGCGAGGAGCGTGGCTGGCGGATGGACCTCGAAGCCGAGGCCCACCGGATAATCGCGGATGTTGCCGGTGACGACGGCGTGCGCGCGGCCGGCGAGCGCCACCTCGACGAAGACGCGATCGTCGTCGTCGTTCATCGCGCCGATCCATGCCGGCACCTCCGCGAGCTCGCTACCGCGGGCGGTGAGCGTCGCCAGGAAGTCGTCGACGAGCCCCGCCGCGATGGCCCGGAATTTCGGGCGTCGCAGCACGTCGCGATACTCCTGCTCGATGCGTGCGTCGTAGAGGACGACGGCATTCGTCGACCAGATCGCCGCGAGCGCGCGCCCCGGCACGCTCGCCGGTTTCAGGAGCGCCGAGACGACGATGTTGGTGTCGAGGACGAGACGCATGCGAGCGCCGGTCGACGGTATCAAGCGCCGCGGGGCGACGCGCCTGCATCTCGCTTGCAGTAGAACTCGAGCTGCTGGAGGAGCCAGCGATGCGCCGGCCCGAAGGTCGTGTCGTTCCGGTAGATCGCGGAGAGGTGCAGCGTGTGCTCGTCCTTGCCCCATGCCGCAGGTCGGATGGCGACGAGCCTCTTCGCGCGCAGGTCGTCGCGGACGACGTGCTCCGGCAGGTTCCCCCAACCGAGGCCCGCGCGAAGCATCATGTGCTTCGTGTGGAGATCGGCGACGCGCCACGTGCGCGGCGACAGCACTGCTTGATCGGCGACGCCTGCGTCGCTCCGCTCGGAGAGCACGAGCTGGATGGCGTCGGCGAAGCGCTTGGTCGGGATCGGCCCCCTGTGCGCGGCAAGCGCGTGCTTCGGAGCGACGACGGGCACCATGCGAATGGGGGCGAGTGATTGACGCTCGAGACCAGGCGCGAGCCCGCGTGGGCTGGCGACGCCGAGCGTGGCCGTCCCTGCGAGCACGCGTGCGGACACGGCGGACATCACCTGCGTGTCGATCCGCAGATCGACGGCCGGAAACTCCTTCGCGAACGCCGCGCACAGATCGAGGAGCGCGCTGAGCGGGAAGAGCGCATCGAGGCAGAGCGACACCGAGGCCTCGAGCCCGCTCGCCATGCCGGCCGTGAGCCGCCGCAATCCGTCGACCTCGTCGAGGACGCGCTGCGCCGCGCCGAGCACGGCCTTGCCTTGCTCGGTGAGCTTCGCGACCTTCGTCGACCGATCCCAGATCGGCACGTCGAGCTGCGACTCGAGGTTCGCCATCGCCGTGCTGACCGCGGACTGAACGCGCTTCAGCTTCCGCGCCGCTGCGGAGAAGCTCCCCTCCTGGACCACGGCCACGAAGGCACGTAGCTGATCGAGCGTGACCGGATCGTACATGCGACCAACCATCTCACCAGTCGATGATCATCGTCAACGGATTGCCGGTTCCGCAGATAGAGGATCGGCCTCATGATGCAGGCTCGATAGCAACGGAGGCTCTCATGATGACCATTCGACCCGCAGGCGAGCGCGGCCATGCCCAGCACGGCTGGCTCGATTCCCACCACACGTTCTCGTTCGCGGACTACTACGACGAGGCCCACATGGGCTTCCGATCGCTCCGTGTCATCAACGAGGATCGCGTCGCGCCGGCGCAGGGCTTCGGGACGCATCCGCATCGCGACATGGAGATCATCTCCTACGTCCTCGAGGGCGGCCTCGAGCACAAGGACTCGATGGGTACCGGCTCCGTCATCAAGCCCGGTGACGTGCAGCGCATGAGCGCTGGCACCGGCGTTCGCCACAGCGAGAAGAACGCCTCGAACGACGACGGCGTCCACTTCCTCCAGATCTGGGTCATGCCCGAGAAGCGCGGGATCGATCCCAGCTACGAGCAGAAGGCGTTCACCGACGAGGAGAAGCGCGGACGCTTGCGCCTCGTCGCCTCGCCGGACGGTCGCGACGGCAGCGTCACCGTGCACAGCGACGCGAAGCTCTACGCCGGGCTCTTCGACAAGGGCGAGTCGGCGGAGCTCGCGCTACCTGCCGGACGCCACGCTTGGATCCACGTCGCGCGCGGCAAGGTACGCGTGAACGGTCGCGAGCTCTCGGCGGGCGACGGCGCGTCGCTGTCCGACGAGAAGGCGGTGAAGGTCGAAGGCGTCGACGGCGGCGAGGTGCTCGTCTTCGATCTCGCCTGATCGCACGCGCTGCTTCCCTGCGGCGAGCGGATGAGGTCTGCTCGTCGCATGGGCAAGATCGAAGACATGCGGCGACTCCGCGAGCAGCAGTTCGCGGCGAACGACGACAAGCGTGCCGCGGTCGCGAAGACGCCGGTCACGAAGACAGCGACGACGGCGACGACCACGACGACCGCGGCTGCCGACGAGGGCAAGTGCTCGGTCTGCGGAAAGATGAAGCCGCTCACCAACGGCCTCGTCGCGAATCACCAGAAGGGATTCGGCAAGGCGTGCGCCGGCTCGCGCAAAGAGCCTTCGTAGAGCTACTCAGAAATTCGCGGCGAGCGAACCGCGCACGCCGATGGCGTACGGATCCGTCAGCTCGCCGGCGACCGGCAGGATGACACCGACGATCGGCATGACCGCGCCGAAGTGGAAGCGCACCTGCGGCTCGACGAGGAGGACCGCTGCATCCGGGCCTGCGACCTCGAGGTTGGTCCATGCGCGAAGCGTGGCGTCGGCGTACTTGTGAAACCGATAGCTTCCGCGGGCGGCGATGATGAACCCGCCTTCGTACGAGGCGTCGGAGTTGGTGGCGTGGAGCGACTCGTACTTGACGTATCCCTCGAGCTCGACCTTCTCCATGCCGCTGTAGAGAGCGCCGACCTTCGGGACGATGCCGAAGTGATCCGTCGCGAACGACGCGCTGTCCTCACGACCGCGCGACTCGGACATCGCGCGGAGCAGCGAGCGACGATCGAACGCGGTCTGATCGACGTGGCCGAGCGAGCTCACGTCACGCGCTTCGGGCAGCTCGGTACCGGACGCCGTGGGCAGCGCGAGATCGAGGCCGCCGAAGACCACGAGGTTCTTCCGCACGTGCGCCTCGTATTCGGCGCCGAGCGTGAAGTTGCCGACCACCGTGCTGCCGCGCGTCTCGTTCGGAATGAGCGAGCCCGCACCGAGCGGTAGCAATGCGCCGACGCGCAAGTGGTCGACGACCTCGTACGAGAGACCGAGGTTGATCGACGTCGTCTGGAAACGTGCAGTCTCGGCGGTGCGACTCTCCTGCGAGAGGAGCGGGCCTACGATGCGCTGCGAGACGACCGGCGTCGCGCCGAAGCCGAAGACGGCATCGAGCGTGGCGCGCCAGCGATTCTCTTCCTCGGCGTGAGGACTCGTAGACTCCGACGGCTTGTCGGCGACCTGCGGCCCCGATGCCTGCAGCGCCGGAGGCGGCGTCGGCGGCTCCGCGGTCGCGGGCTCGTCTTGCGCCGCAGCCACCGAAGAGAGCGAGAGACCGAAGGATGCGATCGCGATCGCAAGCGAGACAGAGACACCAGCGCGCTTCATTCGCGCATCCTGGATCAGCTCACCCAGTCCCCTCAAGGACAAAACCATCGATCTGATCGGTGCGGCCTCCATACAGCAAGTAAAATCGACATCGCTGTATTCGAATCGCGTTTCACCACACTGGTGTGAAATGCTACAAGCTCCGGCGCAGTCAAATCTACGTAGGAAACGTAGTCCGCAGTGCTGATCGGAAATGCCGATTGGCATTGACAGGCGAGTTTTGTTTTGCGGCCGACGCTCACTGTCGCCCGGCTCCGTACGCCTTTTGACCGTGTTCCCTGGAGTTCCGAATGCATAGGGCAGCTCGACGCAACGTCGCCTTCGTCGCCGCGATGACGGTCCTCGCGAGCCTCGCGAGCGCGAGCCTCGCCGTCGCGGCGCCCGATGGGACGAAGGTGCAGATCGAGCGATCGCAAACCGGCGAGCCACGCAGCTCGTCGGCCTCGGAGGGTCGCAGCGCGCCGGACAGCGACACGGCGGGCGGAGAGAATTCGTTGCAGTCACGCCTCGATGCCCAGGAAGGCTCGAGGATCTGGTCGATCACCGCGGCCGCGGAGCTGCACACCGCGTTCGTGCAGAGCGAGCCTGACGACGCACGTAGCGCGCCCGACAAGTTCTACAACTTCTTCTACGTTCGCCCGCAGGTCTACATCACGCCGTACGACCAGCTCCGTGCCGACTTCGGCATGTACGAGCACTTCACGGCGGACCCCGGCGAGAGCGGCCTTCGCCTCGCGGATTTCTCGGCGCGGTACACCCGCTTCATCCCGCTCTTCACGGGGGATACGACGCAGTCGCCGTCGACGCCGCCGTCGAAGGGCGTGCTCCTCAAGGTCGCAGTGTCGGCGACGGCGCCCACCTCGTACACGAGCAAGCTGCACGGCGTCATCACCGTGCCGCGGCTCCGCGTGTATCTGGAGCGCGCATTCCTCGACGACTCGCTGTTCCTCACCGCCAACGCGTTCGGTGAGTACTACGTGGAGAAGTACCGCACGTCCGCCGGCGGCGGCGCCAACGCGCTCTCGCGCTACGCCGCGCAGGTCACCGCCGACTACTTCTTTCCGTTTCACAAGCAGCTCTCCGTCGGCGCGCTGCTCTCGTCGTCGTGGACCTATTACTACGGCGTCGAGGGCGTCAACACGACGCCGCTCGGCACCGTTGCGGACTCGCAGTTCACGTCGCAACCGGTGCAGCAGATCTACAGCGCCGAGGTCGACGCGGAATACTCGTTGCCCTCGTTCAAAGGCATTCGTACTTCGGCCGCTCTGACCTACGCGGTCGGAGACAACACCGTTCTCCACGACGGTGTGCAGCACATTTACTACGGGTTTTATCGTCGCTCGACAGAGCTGTACGCGACATTGACGGCTCGCTACTGAGCACAGGCTGATTCGGAGTCATGATGAAACGTTTCTTTGGAATCCTCGCCGCGGTCTCGCTCGCCATCGTGGCTCCCAGCTGCGATGACGGCCCGACGTCGAACTACAGCGCACTGCCTGCCGGCCAGAATGCCGCCAACGGAGGTGCGGGCGTTCCCACCGTCGATCTGATCCCGAAGCAAAAGCTCGGATCGTCGACCTCGGGCAACAGCCCGCTCATTCGCTGCACGCCGGAGAAGCGCCGCAAGGTCTGGGCCGCCGAGCTCAACAAGCCGATGGTGCCGGTGCGCGGCGCGGCGGGTCTCGACGGTACGAAGAACCTGACCTACACGGGTCTCAGCATCGACGAGGTGGAGAGCGTCCTCTGCCAGGGTGACGACGGCGGCACCGGCCTGACGTTCTTCGGCGAGCAGGGCGAGCTCCAGGTGAACTGGAGCACCTCGACGCGCCTCGTCACCGAGTTCGACATGTCCACGGGCTACCGCGGCACGATGGACTTCACCGATCCGGTCACGAAGATCGCGTACAGCATCTCGCTCGAGGGCAAGCCGATCCAGGAGAACGGGCAGCCGATGCAGTGGCACTGGCGCGACCCCGCCCAGATCACGGCGCAGACCACGAAGCTGTTCAACGCGATGATGCGCGTCTATCAGCCCGGCTCGATCCCGGCTGCGGGCGTGCCCGACTGCGCGCAGAGCGGCGGCTGCGTCGTCGAGGTGCTCGGCAACGTCGATGGCGTCTTCGCGATCTTCCCGCTCGGTCTCCTCCAGGTCTACTTCGACCTCGGCATCGACGACCCGATCGCGCGCGACATTCCCACGCGCGTCTACGTCCCCATCCAGAAGACGTTCGGCTTCAGCTCGCTTCCCTTCCTCGCACGCCTCCCGGGCACCGCGGAGCCGGACGGCGCGAGGATCTTCGGCCAGGTCGACGGCAAGAACTGCGTCGCAGAGCCGGGCACGACCTACAAGAGCTTCCGCGACAACTGCGTCGCGACGAGCAGCGTCGCCGCGACGAACGCCGCGCAGACCGCGAAGTTCCTCTCCGGTCTGCAGCACTCGTCGGAGAGCTACTTCATCGACGTCGTCGGCATCGACCCCACGTTCCTCAGCGATCGCATTCGCAAGGGGACCACGGCCGCCAGCATCCTCGACACCGATCGCCCGGAGGACAACGATCCACTCCAGACGCTCACCGTCGACCAGCAGCTCGTCGGTCCGCTCGTGAACGAATACCCCGGCGAGGATCCCTCACAAGCGCCCGACAATCACGGCTCGGGCCTCGTCAATCTCGC
>JAXDMI010000013.1:0-10493 GCA_034666145.1 Myxococcales bacterium
ACGATGGCGGTGAGGATCGGCACGAACGTCCGTGATTTGTGGAAGATCATGTCTGCCCAGCGCTCGTCGCCGAGGAGGCACAGCCACGTCGACGTCATGTTGAGGAGGAGCGAGACGTAGACGCCCAACATCAATTTGTCGGCGTGGGTCAGGTACCCGGTCGCGGGCAGCGACTGGATGAGCGAGTAGTGGAAGAGAACGGCGGCCGCGAGCATGGGCGCGCCGGCGTTGCTGCGGACCTCGAGCTCGTCCGGCGGGACCCACATGCCGGTGAGCGAGATGAGGACGATGATGAACGCCGGGACGAACACGCTGAACGCCGCCGAGGTCGCGAAGCGATCGACGGTGAGCGTGAACTTGTAGCGCGAGACGTAGAGGTCATCGCGATCGAAGCGCGGCGGGTACTTGTGCTTGCCGACCTCGGCGCCGATGCCGGCGACGCCGAAGCTCGCGAGGAGGAACGACTCGTCGAGCGACGTGCGCTGCTTGTCGGCTTCGAAGATCACCTGATCGACGCCGGCCTTCTGATCCTCCATCTCGATGGTGAGCTTCTGCACGTCGAACGGGTAGAGGCGCAGATCGATGTCGGACGAGAACTTCCCGGTGACCGAGAACACCTTGAACGTCGGCGTATCGGCGAGGGGCGTGAGCGTGACCTCGTGCCCGTTCGTGAAGACGGGGCTGAGGTTGGGCATGTCCTTGTCGGACGTGAGCGAGACGTAGAAGTCCGCTTCGAAGCCGCCGGTCTGGATGTTGAACTCGCGGACCTCGCGGATGACGAGGCCCACCTTGACGTGGGCGGGGCCGCCGAAGCGAGGATGGGCGAAGGGACTTCGATAAGCGCCCTCGCGATGGATCGGGACCTTGCCGTTTCCGATCGACGCCTTCTCCTCGTCGGAGAGGTCCTTCGGGAAGTCCTCGTCGCTCTGCACGACGGCGTAGTCGAGACCGCCGGCATCGGGATCGAACGCGGCGTCGGCGCTCGCGTCCTTCGCGGCTTCGGCAGCTGCAGAGGCAGCGCTGGCCGCGGCAGCGGCCGCGGCGTCGACGCCCGCGTCCTTCTCTTTTTTGCCGGTCTTCTTGCCGTCTCCGGCTTTGGAATCCGCCTTCGGATCCTTCGCGCCGGCGCCCTTCGCAGCGTCGCCCGGCGCCGACATCCCGCGTACGGCGGGCTCCGCGCCGACCTTCTTACCGAAGATGACGAGGCCGACGCCGAGGGCGACGAGCAAGCAAACGAGCTGCAAGAGCCGGTTGCGAGCGCTGCGCTTCGCGCGCGGCTTCCGGGTTCGGCCTCCGTTCACGTGTTGCACGTTACCACGGTGACGCTCGACGGTATCTGTAGCTTCTTGCAACGATGTCGGCAGGAGAGTCGGCAAAGCGCTCGGAATCTGGAATCATTGGGCTGTGCTCGTGCGTGGCCGAGAGGCGCTGAAGACGATCCTCGCGGCCGCGCTCGTCGCGTGCGTCGCCGCGAGCGCGACCGCGTGCAAGAGCAAGCCGCCGGAGCCTCAGAAGGAGCCGAAGGAAGACGGCGTCGACGTGAAGCTCGCGCCGAAGGCGCTCGAGGCCGCGCATCTCACGACGAGTCATCCGCGCTCGATCGCACGTCGCGCGAGCGTCGTCGCCGCAGGCAAGGTCGACTTCGTTCCGAGCCGCGTCGCGCGCGTGGGTCCGCCGATCGCCGGCCGCGTCGGGACCATCCCCGTCGTCATCGGCCAGAAGGTCGGACGCGGCGCGGTGCTCGTCACGCTCGAGAGCAGTGAGGTCGGGCGGGCTCGCGCCGACTACATGGCCGCGAAGACGCGCGTGGATCAGACCAAGTCCGAAGTGGAGCGCGAGACCCAGCTGCGCGCCGGCGGCGCCACCTCCGATCGCGCCGTGCTGACGGCACAGAGCGAACAAGCGCAGGCGCAGGCGCAGCTCCGCGCCGCGGAGGACCATCTCGCCACCCTCGGCCTCGGCGCATCGGCGACCGGCCAGAGCGTCGCGCTCGTCGCGCCGATCGCCGGCACCGTGCTCCAGGTGAACGCGCGCATGGGTCAGCCCGTCGGGCCGACCGATACGCTCGTCGTGGTCGGCGAGACCGAGCAGGTGTGGCTCGGTGTCGACGTCTACGAGCGCGACGTCGGCAAGGTGCACGTGGGCGACGACGTCCGGGTGAGCTCGATTGCGTTCCCCGGCCGCGTCTTCGAGGGCAAGGTCGACCAGCTCGGCTCCGTCATCGATGGGGAACGGCACGTGCTCGATGCGCGCATCGTATTGCCCAATCAAGACGGCGCCCTCAAGCCGGGCATGACGGCGAATGCGCGGATCCTCGGTGAAGCGGCGGGCGACGGCGGAATGGCGCTCGTCGTGCCGCGCCATGCCATCCAGACCGTCGACGGACAGCCGTTCGTCTTCGTGCAGCACGAGCCCGGAAAATACGAGATGCGACCCGTGGAGCGCGGTACCGAGCTCGACGACGACGTCGAGATCCTGCGCGGCCTCGACGCGAAGGAGACGATCGTCGTGGACGGGTCGTTCATCCTGAAGAGCGAAGCGCTGAAGGCCCAGATGGGCGCGAACGACTGAGATGGTCGCGATGACGAAGGCGAGCGCTCGTCGATGATCGACCGCCTCATCGCGTGGAGCATCAAGAACCGCTCGGTGGTGTTCGTGCTCACGGCGGTGTTCGTGCTGCTGGGCGGCGTCGCGGCGACGAACGTGCCGATCGACGCGGTGCCCGACGTCACCAACGTCCAGGTGCAGGTCATCACGCAGGCGCCGGCGCTCGGTCCGATCGACGTCGAGACCTACGTCACCGCGCCGGTCGAGCGCGCGATGGCCGGTCTGCCCGGCCTCGAGCAGGTGCGGAGCATCTCGCGCGCAGGCATCTCGGTGGTGACGCTCGCGTTCTCCGACAGCGCGGAGCTCTATCTCGCGCGGCAGCTCGTCGGCGAGCGCGTGCAGCAAGCGCGACGCGACATCCCCGATCGCTACGGCTCTCCGCAGCTCGGTCCCGTGTCGAGCGGCCTCGGTGAGGTCTTCCACTTCGAGGTGAAAGGCGATCGACCGCTCATGGAGCGGCGCACCATCCTCGATTGGCAGATCGCGCCGCGACTCAAGCTCGTGTCTGGCGTCGTCGAGGTCAATGCGTTCGGCGGCGAGGCTCGGAGCCTCGAGCTCGCCATCGATCCGCGGAAGATGGCGACCTCGGGTGTCGGCGTCGCGGAGGTGGCCGCGGCCATCGAGCGCAACCACGTCGCGAGCGGCGGAGCCTATTTTACCGACGGACGAGAGACGGTCACAGTCCGCGCCGAGGGCCGTATCCAATCCGCGAAGGACCTCGGCGACGTCGTCGTCGAGCGCAAGGGCGGACGAACGCCGCTTTACGTGAAGGACCTCGGCGACATCAAGGAGGCGCCGATCGTCCGCTACGGCGCGGTCACGCGCGACGGCCGCAAGGAGGAGGCGGTGGTCGGCGTCGTCATGATGCTGCGCGGCGCCAACTCGAGGCAGGTCGTCCACGACGTGAAGGAGACCGTCGCCTCGATCCAGAAGTCGCTGCCGCCGGGGATCGTCATCGACGCGTACTACGACCGCACGCAGCTCGTCGATCGCACCGTGAAGACGGTCTCGACCAACCTCGTCGAAGCGAGCTTGCTCGTCCTCGTCGTGCTCTTCCTCACGCTCGTGAACCTGCGCGCCGGCGCGGTGGTGGCGATGGCCATCCCGCTCGCGCTCGTCGGTGCGTTCATCGGCATGTGGGCGTTCGGCGTGTCCGGCAACCTGGTGAGCCTCGGCGCGATCGACTTCGGTCTCGTCGTCGACGGCGCGATCATCATCGTCGAGAACGCTCTCCGCCGAATGGCCGAGCGTCGCGAAGAGCTGGGCAGACCGCTCGTCGACGAGGAGCGTCGCCAGGTGGTGCTCGCGGCGTCGTCCGAGGTCCGGAGCGCGACGGCCTTCGGCGAGGTGATCATCGCGCTCGTCTACGTGCCCATCCTCGCGCTCCAGAGCATCGAGGGCCGCATGTTCCGGCCCATGGCGATGACGGTGCTCTTCGCGCTGGCGACGGCATTCGTCTTGTCGCTGACGCTCGTTCCCGCCGTAGCCTCCGCGGTGTTGCCGCTGGCGGCGCACGATCGACCTTCGCCGGTCGTCGAAGCCGTTCGCCGCATCTACACGCCGGCGCTTCGCTTCGGCTTGCGCTTTCCGAAGCTCGTCGCTGCGGCGACGCTGCTCGCGTTCCTCGGGAGCATCGGCGGCGCCACCGAGATGGGCCGGGAGTTCCTGCCCAAGCTCGACGAAGGAACGATGGTCGCGGCGATGGTCCGCTTGCCGTCGGTGTCCCTCGAGCAATCGACGGAGCAGGCGCGCCAGGTGGAGAAGACGCTCCTCGAGTTCCCCGAGGTCACGAGCGTCGTGTGCCGTACGGGGCGCGCCGAGATCGCCGTCGATCCCATGGGCATGAACATGAGCGACGTCTACGTCATGCTGAAGCCCAAGAAGGAGTGGAAGACCGCGGACTCGCGCGAGGGGCTCATCGAGAAGTTCGACAAGGCGCTCGGCGACAGCGTTCCCGGCGCGGGATTCGGCTTCAGCCAGCCCATCGAGATGAACACCAACGATCTCCTCGCGGGCATCTCGTCGGACCTCGCGATTCATCTCTACGGCAACGACCTCGCCGAGCTCCGTCAGACCGCCGACCACATGGTCCGCACGCTGCGCAGCATTCCCGGCGCGAAGGACGTTCGTGCCGAGCAGATCGCCGGCATGAACACCCTCACCGTGACGGTCGATCGTCAGGCCATCGCGCGCGCCGGTGTCGACGCAAAGGCGGTGACCGACACGGTCGCCGCGCTCGGCGGCCTCGAAGTGGGAGAGATCGTCGACGGCACGATTCGCTATCCCGTCCGCGTCCGACTCTCGGAAGACGCGCGACACGATGCGCGCGCCATCGCTGCGGTGCCGGTGCGCGACGAGCACGGCAACCTGGTGCCGCTTGGTCAGCTCGCGACGGTGGAGATGGCGCCCGGTCCTTCGCAGATCAGCCGCGAGCGACTGCAGCGGAGGATCACCGTCGAGCTCAACGTCCGCGGTCGCGACATCGGCTCGTTCGTCGAGGAGGCGAAGGTCGCCCTCGATCGCGATGTGAAGCTGCCGGTCGGCTACTACACGGAGTGGGCAGGGGAGTACGAGCGCCTGCAGTCGGCGGCGAAGCAGCTCGCGATCGTGATCCCGATCGCGCTGTCGCTCATCCTCGTGCTCCTCGTGATGACGTTCGGCCGGATGCGCCCGGCGCTCCTCATCTTCGTCAACGTACCGATGGCGATCTCGGGCGGCATCGCGGCGCTGGCGTTGCGTGGCCTGCCGCTGAGCGTGTCGGCGGCGATCGGCTTCATCGCGCTGTTCGGTGTCGCGGTGCTGAACGGCCTCGTGCTCGTGACGTCGATCGAGCGTCTTCGCGACGCAGGCGCGAGCGCAGCGGAGGCGGTGCTGCGCGGCGCCGATTCGCGGCTGCGTCCCGTGATGACCACGGCGCTCGTGGCGTCGCTCGGCTTCTTGCCGATGGCGCTCGCGAGCGGCGCCGGCGCCGAGGTGCAGCGCCCGCTCGCGACGGTCGTGATCGGCGGCCTCCTTTCCTCGACGCTCCTCACTCTCCTCGTGATCCCGACCGTCTACGCCTGGATGAGCCGCCGCGAAAAAGCGAAGTCCGCCTCCCCTTTCCCCGACCCAGGGTCATTGAGCCGAAGATGACCCAGGGTCAGGAGCGGCCGCCGGACCCAGGGTCATTCACCCGCGAAATGACCCAGGGTCAGGAGCGTTGAAATGACCCTGGGTCGGGAGGGTTGGGGGACGAGCGATCCAGCTGCTGCGGGGTGCGGACCGCCGGGAAAGACGTGGGAAATCCCTGGTGGGAGGTGATTACGCCTACTTGCACCTACAACGTAGGGCGGCATGGGTTTCGCTGGAGGGCGACGCAACATCCAAGGAGGCTTCCTCATGCGCTTCGTATCTCTCGTCGCCGTCGTCGGTATCGCCGCCCTTTCCACCGCCTCGATCGTCGCGTGCGGCGGTACGTCTGCCGATGAACCGACGGTGTCGGGTGAGCCCGCCACCGATGACGGCGCGGCCGAAGAGATCAAAGCCGCCGTGATCGACGAGTCGATGAACGGCAAGACCGTTCCCGTCACGCTCGGGAAGACCTTCACCATCGCGCTCTCGGAGAACGCGTCCACCGGCTACGTGTGGAGCGTCAAGTCCGTCGACAAATCGATCGGCGCGCCCAAGGAGTCGACGGTTCCCGGCGACTCGAGCCGCCCCGGCTCGTCCGGCATCAAGAAGTTCACGTGGTCGACGAAGTCACCGCTCGATCTCGTCGGCAAGCACACCATCGTCCTGCTCCATTCGCGCGCGTTCGGCAGCTCGCCGACGAGCACGTTCACCGTCACGATCGACGTCAAGGACAACAAGGTCGCGTCGTTCTGCGGCGGCCTCATCGGCAAGACGTGCGGCGCCGCAGGCAGCTACTGCGACTACGCGATTGCGGCGTCGTGCGGAGCCGGCGATCAGACCGGAAAATGCGAAGCGAAGCCCGAGTTCTGCCCCGCGGTGATCATCCCGGTCTGCGGCTGCGACGGCAAGACGTACAACAACAGCTGCGAGGCCAACCGCTCCGGCGCGTCGGTCGCGAAGTCCGGCGCCTGCGCGCACTGAGCTGACGCGTCGGACTAACGCGCGACGACCGCGGCGAAGATCGCGGCGGCAAGGAAGATGACGACGGCGACGGCCAGCATCCACTGGTTCGTCTTCGACAGCATCGGCTTGCTGCCGGTCATCGGCCGAGACGGCGGGAGCTTCGCCTTCGCGCGAGAGGGGAGGCTCGACGGCTGGAGCTCGTCCTCGTCGGCGTCCGTGCCGTCGTCGGTGCTCGAATCCTCGTCGTCGTCGTTCGTCGCGCGCGCGCGCGTCGTGCTCGAAGCGGCGGCCTTGCGGGCGCGATTCCGCTCTTCCTTCGAAGGACGTGCGGGCTTCGGCGCCGGGCGAGCTCTCTTCTGCTTGCCCTTCTGCTTCGAGCGCTGCGCTTCGAGCCGGGCCTTGCGTCGAGCCTTCTTCGCCTCGGCCTTCGCGCGGCGCTTCACACGGCGAGCTTCGATGCGCTCGTCGCGCGCCTGCTTCGCCAGCTTGTACGCGACCGGGTCGAGGCGCTCGTCGGGGAGCTCGGGCTCCTCCTCGTCTTCCTCCTCTTCGTCGTCCTCGTCTTCTTCGTCCCAGCCGGAGTCGAGCTCGTCCATCGTCGGGACGGACACGGGCGGCGGATCGAGCGAATCGACGAGGCGCGCGGCGGCGGCATCGAGCGCGGCCTGGACCTCAGGCGTAGCAGCGGTCCGAGGAGGAGGCGGCGAGTCCCAGTCCCCTTCGATCTTGTCGAGGAGGTTCCGGCTGCTCTCGTCTTTGTCCGCTGAAGCCATTTTTCGGTGCCCGAAGGTAACAAACAAAAAAGCAGAAGGGGCAACCGGTCACCCGGTCGCCCCTTCTGGCGTTCGCTTTCCGTGAGGGAGCGTCTTAGCGCTCGATTCCGGCTCTATGGCCGCCTCGTTGGACGTTGCGTCAGTGGGCCGTCGCCCAGCTGCGCCATCGTCGTGATCATTTCAGGTGCCCTCACTTGCAGTCCCGGCCATTCGCGTGGTCAGGAAGGAGGAGGATCGTCGGAGCTATTCGCTGCCGTCAGCTTCGGGCGATCACGTTCCGGCGCACCTCTCGACCGACGCCTTTTCAGCGTCGAGGATGCTGACTCCCCTCGGCCCTTCTCGGACCTCGTTGAGCCTTCACCGAACCGCGTCGACCATCTGATGCTCTCGTTGTCACTCGTAGGCACGCCCGACCGGCCTCTGTGCCGACCGATGCGCTGTCCGCCTCAGCCGACGACGATCTTGCGACCGCCGAGGTACTGAGCCTGAGATTGACCTGCGAGCCGAAGGACCCTGATTCCATGGGACCGGTGAAGGTCACATGGGCATAAGCCCGAGAACATCTTCCGTCGTATCGAGAACCTGCGAGCCGAAACCCGCTGGCCGAACGAGCGCGTACTTTTAAGGGTGAACGCTCTTCCGCGCACCGTTTCGCCTTTTCTCGGCTCGTGCCCCGCGTCAGGCGGTGCTTCGAGCTTCCTTCCGGCTAGCACCCTGTTGTTCCCGCCACGAGAGCTTGCGATCTCCCGGCGAGCAAGGCGCGCGATGCGTCTGACCGACTTCTGCCACCTGATTGATCTACGTGCACCCGTACTTCGTGCGTTCTCGACTCACTCCGCGGCTTTCACCGCGTGGACGTTCACCCTTTTGGGGTGCGCTGCTTGCGCAGCTCACGGAGTCTTGGGCTCCGTGAAACTTGATCGAGGGACCGAGTGTTTTCACGACACTCGAGAACGCTTCGGCGGATCGTAGCGAGACACGCGCTGCCTGTTTTTGCCTCTCCTCTCCGCGCATCGTGTCCGATGCGAGAAGCGAAGAGCGTGGGCGTTTTCTTCCCACGGCGCCTGCTATCGATCATGCCTCTGACACCTCTGTCGCCTCTCCCTCTTCCGCGGTCTTCCGTCGCTTGAGCCCTGGTGAGCCGTTCGCGATCGTTTCCCGCGTGAGGAAGCCGCCAAGGTCGCCGTGACCACCGACTCGTGAAAGCCGATGGCTCGTGACGTCCTGAGGTGCCTTCCACCGCCGAGGACCCTTCGTAGGATCCGGTGGCCTTTACAGCCCCGGTCCCGCGACCGTCACACCGCCTTTCGGCTGTCGTGTGACGACCGCTGAGCGACGTTCTCACGCCGTTCTGGGTCTAGCCCGATGCTGCGCCGTTCACTCGGCGCACGCTCGAGACTTCAGGCATCGTTTCGATCGACGCAGTAGCTGACGATTTCTCGCCAGACACCGCGCCGCCTAGACCCCCGTTCACTCGTACCGCCACTCTTTTTGGAGCGCTGCGTACGAGCTTATTCGAGGTCAGGATGCTGCTCGTCGACTTCTGCAACTGCAACCGACGTACGGGCGCTGAGCCCGGGTCTCTCGTTTCCTCGCAGGGACGGTGGCCATGACCACCTTCCTTTTCTTACGCATCACGCACGACCCCTGCGCTTTTACCTGCAGAGCGGTGACACGCGGCGAGCCGCGCAACGTCCGTCCAATCATGGCCCCGGTGCCGGTTCCTCCTGCTTGCGCAGGTTTTCCCGACCGCGATACCTCGACTGTCGCGACACCTCCCGCTGGCTCCCGCGTTTCCACGAGGACAAGCCGGAGTTGAGTGCCGATTGACGTGCACGGGTCTCTGGACCGAGTGAAGGACGTGTCCTCTTGAACGTGCCGGTGCTTTTTGGGCATCGACGCGTCGAGTGCATGCGCCTCGCGCATGCTGACGACGTTCCCCTCCTCCTTCTTCCAGAGGGCACCTGTTGTCATCGGTGCGACCGCCTGCATGGGAACGAGCCCCGCTGCACACGCGTCGGACCGACCAAGACTCACGTTGCTCCGTCTACCCGCGAAGGTCGACGACGTCGCGTGAACCAGGGTGCCTTCCACCGAAGCGAGCGTGGGCACGTTTGAAGGATTGCTCCTCCACGCTGCCCGCGCCGGCCTCTCGCTCACGCCGCCCACACGTTGTCCCCATGGCTGGGGGCAATGTGCTCATCGGGCCTTGCAAGCGCGCTTCATCGTGAGGGCGGGACAAGCCCGCGACTCCCGCCACTTGGCGGAGATGCAACGCGTGTCGCTCCTTGCGGAACGACTTCGAGAGAGCAGGTTCGCCTTTTCGACCTCGTTGGAGAGCGTGGCTTGCGCCCGTCTGACTCTTGCGAGTCCGCGCCTGGACCTGACGATCCAAGCACGCCACCGTGGCTCGGTCTGCGTGGCCTTTCGCGGGAGCTGATTGCTCCTGCTGTACCGACGTGGACCGCAGCGCCTCTACGGCTTCTACGACCGAGAGCCCGCGGCTGGATGCGCCGCGAACTTCATGAGCGGTTTATGCCTGACTGCGTTTGGACTGACAACAAAAATAAACCGCCCTCAATCACTTTTTTATCCACAGAGTTATCCACAGCGCGCGCGCCGGCGATCGCATCGTAAATCACGAGACGGCTTGTTTTCAGGGCTCGTTCGCTGCGGAAAACGCGCGCGATGACGCTTGTCTGTGGAAAACAATGGCGTTTGACCGGCCACTAATTGGCAATCAATGGCATTTGATAATGCGTATTGAAATCGGCAGTCCGTCGCCCGGCCGCCACGGAATTTTCGCCGGATCGTCGGCCTTCGCGCGGGCTGCGGCGTGGGAGGTCAGCGCGATCCACACACGTCGATCTCCCTTCGTCGCCCGAGGTGCGCGATCGCGTCCCTGTGGATAGAGTCGCGTCGATGACGACGCCGTACGCGCTTGCGAGGCAGCTGACGAAGGACGATCGAGGCGTTCGCAACGGCCTCGTCGATACGTCGTGGCATCAGGGTCGAGGCGCGTTCGGCGGTCTGCTCGCT
>JAXDMI010000014.1:0-3625 GCA_034666145.1 Myxococcales bacterium
CGCCGTCCTCACGCTGAACGACCCGCCGGTCAACGCCTACAGCTACGAGATGCTGAGGGAGCTCGATGGGTACATCCTCGAGGCCCGCTTCGACAACGACGTTCACGTCATCGTCATCACCGGGCACGGCGAGAAGTTCTTCTGCGCGGGCGCGAACATCAACATGCTCCGCGAGGCGGACAGCACGTTCAAATACTACTTCTGCCTGCACGCGAACGAGACGCTCAGCCGTCTCGAGCAGACGCCGAAGCTCGTCATCGCGGCGCTGAACGGCCACGCGGTCGGCGGCGGGCTCGAGGTCGCTCTCGCCTGCGACATACGCATCGCGCGCGCCGGCGATTTCCAGATCGGCCTGCCCGAAGTGGCGCTCGGCGTACTGCCCGGCACCGGCGGCACGCAGCGGCTCGGGCGCCTGCTCGGCAAGTCGCGCGCGATCGAGATGATGGTCGAAGGCTCGAAGATGAACGTGAACAGAGCCGCCGAGCTCGGTCTCGTCAACAAGGTGTGGCCCGCGGAGTCGAACGACGAGTTCATTCGCAAGGTCGTCGACTACGCGCACGGGTTCTGTCCCCCGAACGGCGCCGCCATGGCCGCCGGACGCATCAAGCGCGCCGTGCAGAGCGGCATGGAGATGAGCCTCGAGCAGGGCCTCGCCTTCGAACGCGAGCTGCAAGCCGAGCTCTTCGCGTCGGTCGACGCGAAGGAAGGCCTCAACGCCTACGTCGCGAAGCGCAAGCCGCAGTTCCGCGGCCGCTGAAGTGGCCTCGCTTCTCTAGCCGGCTCGCGCGAAGAGCTTGGCGTAGTACTCGCTGATCTCGTCGCCGCCGAGCTTCGTGAAGAACGTCGAGTACGCCATCCAGATGGCGAGACCGTTCAGGTCGCGGAACATCGGCGGCAAGTAGTGCGGCGGCTTCACGACGCCGTCGTTCACGCGGCGCGCGAGCACCGGCACGTCCTCGTGCGCGACCTTGCCGACGAACAGGAACGGAATGAGATCGACGCGGTTGTGCTGGATGGCGCTGCGGATGAACGCGTAGTTGAGGACGATGCCCTTGCAGTAGCAGGCGTCCTTCGTGAAGGGCGCGCCGCCGTCGACCACGCCGCCGCGGAAGATGCGACGCGTGTTGTGGAAGCACTCTTCCTCGTCGTAGCCCTCGGTGCGGAACCACTCGAACACGTCGATGAAGCTCGCGCCGTCCTCGGCCTTGTCGACGCCGAGCACGCGGTCGTTCAAGCGCCGCGCGCGGCGCGGATACGTGCGGAACGTGAAGATCTCGCAGAGCGCCGCGAGGCCCTCTTGCACGGTGGTGGTCCGGGGCGGCCCCTTCGCGAGCCACTTCGCGACCGTCTGCGCCTGGCCGTTGAGCGACGTCGCGACGTGGACCCAGCCCTCGTGCACCTCGAGGATGTCGATGTCGCGGGTCGAGAACTTCGCGCCCGTGCGCACCTTCACGTAGTCGCTGCCGGCGGCGGCATCGCTGAGCAACGTGTCGTCGACCTCGACGCGCACCGAGCTGTCGCCGAAGTACGCGGCGAAGCGCTTGTTCAGCTCGGCGGCGGCATCGACGGCTTCGATGTTGCGCTCGTACTTCATTCCGAGCAGCGACTCGTCGATGTTGGTGAGGATCTCGTAGAGCAGGTGGCCGAGGTCGCGCAGCGACGTCTTGCCGTCGGGGAACTTGTCCTTGCACGACCCGTAGAGCTTCCGCGAATAGCCGTAGAAGAGCGGCGTGCCGCGCGCCGCGAGCATGCGCACGACGTCGCGATACTCGATGGCGGTGCTCGAGAGGATGTTGCCGATGGCGTCGGTCTCGCCGAGCTCGCGATCGATCTCGCGCGCGATCTCCTCGAACTCCTCGGCCTTCGCGCGCGGATCGAAGCCCAGCTCCTGCTTCGTGTAGTAGTCGGCGTCGACCTTGGGGAGCTCGCGGAACTTCCCGCGGCGGAACTCCTCTTCGATGGAGCCGTCCCAGCGGATCGCCTGGAGCACGCGGATGGGGCGCTGCGCGTCGACGATCTTGGTGGCGATCTGCGCGACGATCTCTTTGTAGCTACGCCAGGGGCCGGCGGCGGGGAGCGGCGGGATCGACGGATGCGGATCGTGCTGCGCGTCCTCGGTGGGGCTCGCAGCAGCGATGGACGCGCGATCGGGGCGATCGGGGCGATCGGGGCGCTCGGGCTTCGAGGCGGTCTTCGAGTCCGGCGGCGGCGGCGGGACGCTCCGCATCGTGCCGTTCTTCTCGGGCTTCTCGGGCTTCTCGGCCTTCTCGGCCTTGTCGGCAGCCCGCTCCGCCTTGTCCGCCTTGTCGAGCTTGTCGAGCGACTTCTCCGACGCGCGCTCGGTCTTGTCGGCGGAGCGTTCGGCCATCGATCCCTATTTTCCGCTTCGGCGCGTGCAATATCCAGCATTTTACAAAAGTTGTTGGTAATGCCGCATGCGTGCGCCTCGCAGAGCTCCATGTCTATCCGCTGAAGGGCGCGCGCGGTATCGCGCTCGAGCGGGCCGAGATGCTTCGTGGCGGCCTCCGTCACGATCGCCGCTTCATGCTCCTCGACGCGCGCGGCGCGTTCGTCACACAGCGCAAGCATCCGCGGATGGCGCTCGTGACCACCGCGCTCGACGACGCTCGCCTCGCCATCAGCACGCCGGGCGCCGGCACGTTCGAGCTGGCGCTGGCGCTCGAAGGGCCGCGACGCATCGTGCGGATCTGGGACGACGACGTCGAGGCCGTCGAGATCGGCGGGGCCGTCGCCGAGGCGCTCTCCGATCACCTGGGCGAGCGCTGCGCCCTCGTCGCCATGCCCGATGACGTCGTCAGGCCCGTCGAAGCCCCCTACGGCGCGCCCGGCGACCGCGTGGGATTCGCCGACGCCTACCCGGTGCTGCTCGCCACGCGTGCGTCGCTCGCGGAGCTGAACGCGCGTCTCTCGGAGCCGGTGCCGATGAACCGCTTCCGTCCCAACCTCGTGATCGAGGGCGGCGACGCCTTCGAAGAAGAAGCGTACGGGCGCGTCCGCATCGGTCCCCTCACCTTCCGCATGCCCAAGCGCTGCTCGCGCTGCGCGGTCACCGTCGTCGATCAGGACACGGCGATCGCCGGCAAGGAGCCGCTGCGAACGCTCGCCAGGTACCGAACCGTCGACAACAACGTGTACTTTGCACAGAACCTGATCCCCGACGGCCTCGACGGCGATCGCTCCGTGACGCTGCACGTCGGCGACGAGGCCACCTACCTCGAGAGCCTGCGCTGATTCAGCTGACGCTGTCGAGGACGCGCTTCAGCACGTCCGTATCGCGGACGCCTTCGGCCTCGGCGCGATAGCTCATGACGAGGCGATGCCGCAGCACGGGGACGACGAGCGCCTTCACGTCCTCGACGTCGGCAGCGGCCTCGCCGCGGAGCGCAGCGCGTGCCTTGGCGGCGAGGACGAGCGCCTGCGAGCCGCGAGGACCGGCGCCGAAGCGCACGTACTCGTCGACCTCCTTCACGCCCGACGATGTCCCCGCGCGATCGCCGGTACCGGCTCGGCTCGGCCGCGTGGCGCGACCAAGGGCGACGGCGAGCGAGACGGCGGCATCGGTGACGGGAATGCGCGGCACGAGCGACTGGAGCGCGCGAACCTC
>JAXDMI010000015.1:0-13924 GCA_034666145.1 Myxococcales bacterium
CCACCGTGTGGAGTCCGAGCCGCTCCGCCGACGCGATGGCCTCGAGGAGCATGGTCTCGGCCGCTCCGAACGCGCCCAGCTGCAGCAACGCGAAGCCGGCGTTGTCTCGTTGCAGTGCAGCATTGCGCAGGTCACCCACCACCTCGAAGCAGATCACCGCTTCCTTCGCGAGCGTGGCCGCTTCCTCGATGTCGCCGAGCCACATCGCGCGCGCCACGCGCGACGAGAGCGCGAACGCGCGCGCCGCCGGCTTGCGATCGACGACCTCTAGGCCGTCGCGCTCGACGCGCGCGATGAGACCGTCGGCGACGTCGAAGCCACCGGACACCACGAAACGCGTAGCGATGCGCGACATCGACACGACGCGCGCCGCCGTCATCGGCTTGGCCTTCTCTTCTTCGGGCGGGAGCTCACGAACGCGGCGCGCCAAGAGCTCGGCCTCCACGACGAGACCCAGCGTCATCGCTGCATCGACTGCCTCGGCCACCGCGACGTACCAATCGTCGCTGCCGTGGGCGAGCTCGCCCATCGCCGCGCGGGCATGGTGCAGCGCAGCATCGTGATCGCCGGACCAGCGCGCGGCTTCGGCGAGGAGCAAGCGCAGTCGGCCGAGAGCCTCGCCACGAGCACCCGCGCCGATGGCACGCTCGGCGCGGCTGCGCGCGGCGGCGAAGTCGTTGCCTTCGAGCGCCTGCGCGGCGGCGCGCGCGTAGTACGTGCACGCCTTGTCGAGCGAACCGCCCCGCTCGAAGTGCTCGGCGAGGACCATGGGCTCGTGCTCGCCGGCGTCGGCGAGCCAGTCGCCACCGAGCTTGTGACCGAGCGTGCGATCGTCGGCGGTGAGCATCTGATACGCGGCGTCGCGAACGAGCGCATGCCGGAACTGGTACTCGTGCTCCGACGGGAAGCGCGACACGTCACGACGCTGCACGATCTCCTGGCGCGCGAGCTCGGAGAGCCAGTCGTCGACCTCGCTCGCTTTGTAATCGCCGCCGGTGAGAGCGAGGAGGCCGCCGCGCCAGAACACCTCGCCGAACACGCTCGCCGCTCGCAGCACGCGCCGCGCCATCGGGTCGAGTCGCTCGAGACGCGCCTCGACCATCGCGAGCACCGTGCCGGGCAGCGACCACGGCTCCACCTCGGGCAAGCTTCCCGCGCTCGCAGGGGGCGGAGGCGGCACCGTCGCGCCGGTCCGCGCCGGCCCGATCCCCCTGCCCTCGGCGTACGCGCGAATGAGCTCCTCGAGATAGAACACGTTGCCCGATGCGCGATCGAGCAGCCGGGCGAGCTGCGCGGGATCGAGGTCCTCACCGAGCACCTCGCGGACGAGCCGCTCGCCCGCGCGCCGGACCAGCGGACCGAGGCGGATCTCCTGGAGGCTCCGCTGCTCCCACAGGTTGGGGAACGTCTCGTGCACTTCGGCTCGCGCGATGGCGAGCACCATGAAGGGACGTTCGCTCGCGGCGCGCAGCGCGGAGTCGATGAACGTCACGCTCGGCAGATCGCCCCAGTGCAAGTCCTCGAGCACCACGACGAGCGGACCCGAAGCCGCCTCGGCGAGCACCAGCTCGCAGAACGCGCGACGCATCTGATCGCCCATCAGCATCGCATCGTGACGAGCGGCTCGGAGCTGCACGCTGTTGCCGTCGTTGAAGTGGACGCTTGCGATCTCGCCGATGAACTCGGCGACGCGCGTGACGTCGACCTCGGGGATGTGCCGGCCGACGCGGGCGCGTAGCTTCTGCTGGCGCACCACGAGCGGCTCGGCGCCGCTGATGCCGGCAGCGCGTCGGATCAGCCGCGCGAGAAGGCTGAACGGTGACCCTTCGCTCATGGGGTCGCCGCGCGCGAGCCACGACTCGACGCCGGCAATCTCACCGATGCGACGGAGGAGCTCGCTGACCATGCGCGACTTGCCGGCGCCCGGCTGCCCGGTGACCAGGACCGCGCGCGCCACCGGCTCGTCGATGCACTCCTCGAACGTGCCGATGAGCGTCGAGAGCTCGCGCTCGCGACCGACGAACGGCGTCGGCTTGCCGAGCAGCGTACGCGCCTTGGCATCACGCTCGCGAAGGCCGCGGATGAAGAGGCCGCGATCGTCACCGCCGACGTCGAAGCGCATGTCGAGGAGCCCCGCCGTCGTGTCGTCGAGGAAGACCGGGCTCTCGCCGTGCATCGTCTCCTCGGTCATCCCGCGCTGGCCGGCCTTCACGCTCGCCATGATCGCGGCCGCGCGCTCGATGACCTCGCCGACCGAGCTTCGCCCGGTGACCGTCGCGAGGCCGGTCGCCAGCGCGACGTGAGCGCTGATGAGATGCGAGCGAAGCGACAGCGCGCAGCGCGCAGCGTGCGCCGCCTGATCGCTCGCGGCGCCCTTGCCGGACAGCGTCACGACGATCGAGCCGTCGGCGAGCGTCTCGGCCTCCGCGCCGAAGCTCGCCACGATGGCGCGCGGATCGAATGACGCCGCGAGCGTCTCGATGCCGCTCGGCGGCCCGTAGTCTTCGCCCGCCTCCATGGGCGGCACCGACGCCATCACTACGCTGACGAGACGTCGCTCGCTGCCGGTGAGGGCACGCATGGCCGGAACGCTCGCGCGCTGCGCCGGGCGATCGGTGACCTCCTTGAACTGATCGAGCTCGCGCAGCATCGCGGCGCCGTTCGTCGGTCTGGCCGTGACGTGCTTCGAGAGCATGCGCGTGACGAGATCGTCGAGCGCGGGCGGGATGTCGAAGCCGGCGTCGCGCAACGTGATCGGAGTCTCGAGCAGGATCTTCGCGAGCAGCGCGGCAATGTTGTCGCCCGCGAATACCGGCTTGCCCGCGAGGCACTCGTACATGACCGCGCCCATCGAGAAGATGTCCGCGCGCGCGTCGATCTCGCGATTGCCCCGCGCCTGCTCGGGCGCCATGTAGCCCGGCGTGCCGACCATCACACCGCTGCGTGTCGAAGGACGCGAGGCATGGAGCAGACGCGCGACGCCGAGGTCGAGGAGCTTCAGCTGCTCGAAGTTGCCGCCTGGGAGGAAGAGGTTCGACGGCTTGATGTCGCGGTGCACAATCCCGCGCTCGTGGAGCACCGCGAGCCCTTCGCAGGTGCGTCGTGCGACGGCGAGCGTCTCGTGCAGCGTGAGACCCGAGCGCGAGAGCCGCTCGCCGAGGTCCTCGCCCTCGAGCCACTCCATCGCGATGTACGGACGGCTCCCTTCGGCGATGCCGTGTGCGACGTACTTCACGATCCTCGGGTGGCTCACCTCCGCGAGGAGCTGCGCCTCGCGACGGAAGCGCTCGGTATCGCGCGACGAGGCATGCAGGACCTTCACGGCCACGGCGCCGCCGGTCAGTCGATCGCGAGCGCGAAAGACCTCGCCCATTCCGCCCGAGCCGACGAGCTGCTCGATCTCGAAACGGTCAGCGATGACCTGGGTGCCGATCACAGTCCGAGAGTAGTGGCCTCCAGGCCCTTCTCGATCGACTTTTCGAGGCGCACCACCATCCGCCGCACCAGATCGCGGTCCTCCGCGAAGACGGCGTGTCCGGTTTCGGGAACCACCTCCAGCTCGGCGCCGGGGATCTCGCGCGCAAGGACCTCGGCATTCCGCAGCGGGATGAGCGCGTCATGCGACCCCGCCACGATGACGGCGGGGCAGCGGATCTTGTGCAGATGCCGGGTCACGAGGTGGGTGGAAGCGGCGAACACGTGAGCCGCGAACGTACGCGCGCTCGTGGGATCATCGCGCATCGCGCTCGGCCAGTCGCGGAAGATCTCGCGCGCCCTCGGCCACTTCGATTCGGGGAGGAGCAGCCGCCCGAGGTTCTTCGCGGCGCGAGGTCCGCCGAGCGGGATCGAGAGCAGGCGAGCGAGCGCCTCCGCCTCGGGGAGCGCGCCGAGGAGGAAGCCCGACGTCGTGGCAATCAGCACCAGCCCGCGCACGCGAGACGGATGTCGCAGTGCAACATGCTGCGCGATCATCCCGCCCATCGAGATGCCGACGACGAATGCCGCGTCGACGTTGGCGTGATCGAGCACGGCGATGACGTCGTCGGCCATCGTGGCCATGGTCCACACCCCGCGCGGCTTGTCGCTCTTTCCGGTGCCGCGGTTGTCGAGCGCGAGGACGTAGCGAGGCCGCTCGGGATCCGACGCGAGGAGGTCCGGCACGTCGAACCAGAATCGCGACGACAGCCCGAGCCCCTGGACGAGGACGACGGCAGGGCCGCGCGACCGTGCGCTTGCCGATCCGTGGACCGAGTAATGAATGTGAGCCCCCCGAGAGGGCGCGATGGGCATGGTCGCGGTTGATTCTATCGCCTACGCTCGTTCCGAGACAGCGGACAGGCGCGAGAATGACGGCGAAGAAGAGCGCGAGCGTGAAGACGAAGGCGAAGAAGACGAAGGCGACCGCCAAGAAGGCGACCGCCAAGAAGGCCGCCGCGCCGAAGGCCAAAGCCAAGGCCAAGACCAAGGCGAAGAAGCCGGCCGCGAGGCCGGCCGCGAGCAAGAAGGTCGCTGCGAAGCCGAAGCCCAAAGCGAAGGCAAAACCGAAGGCGAAGGCGACGGGCAGAGCGAAGGCGAAAGCGAAGGCCGCGCCGAAGAAGAAAGCCGCGACCGCGAAGAAGCGCGCAGCTCGCCCGGCCTCCGATCCGCCGAAGAAGGTTCCGTCCGCGCGACCGTCCGATCGCGCGATGGAAATCGTTGCGCAGCTGCCGCAAGAGCGCCCGCTGACCGATGAGGAGCGCGAGGCGATGGCGAAGTGCGCGCAGACCGCCCTCGTCACCCTCGGCGCGGACGGCGCGCCCGAGGCGATCGTCTCGTGCATCGGCGGCTTCGTCGACGACATCCGCATGGGCCGTCGTCCCGAGCCGAACAACCAGGACATCCGACTCGGGCTCGGCGTCCTCTGGGGCGAGCAGGTCCGCGCGCAGGTCGGCTGGCGCTGGGTGCATCTCTCGTATCCGAACGGCTTCGCGTCCTACGCGCTCGTCCCCGACGATCGCGCGTTCGCATGCTTTCCGCTCAACCGCCTCACCGATCTGATGCGGTCCGGCGCCGACGTGATGAACACGTCGGTCCCGCTCTTCGACTCGATCCGCGTCGGGGCGCTGCCCGCGCGCCGCGTGAACGCCTACCTCGTGATCGGCTGAGCGCTGCCGCTCTCAGCCGCCGCCGGCGTCGGCGGGCGGCGTCGTCGTACCGCCGCCCGCGGCTTCCGCGGCAATCCACGTATCCATCAGCGCCTTCTGCGCCGCGGTGAGCGACGGGCCAACGTGAGCGGGCTTGATGTAGAACTGGCTGCCGGCCTTGTCGTAGC
Organism: Myxococcales bacterium; assembly: GCA_034666145.1. Taxonomy (GTDB): domain Bacteria; phylum Myxococcota_A; class Polyangia; order Polyangiales; family Polyangiaceae; genus Labilithrix. The sequence goes on from JAXDMI010000015.1 coordinate 5,312, forward strand.
CCGCGGCCTTGAATTTCGTGTACGTGCCCGCCTCGTCGGCACCGAAGAAGATTGGCGCACCGGCGGTGCCGCTGAGATGGCACGAGCCGCACGTGCCGTTGACCGAGGCATAGACCGCTGCGAACGCCTGCTGCGGCGTCACCGCGGCGCCGCCGGCCTCGGGGGTCGGCGTCGAGGTCATCGCGGGAGCGCCGTAATCGATCACGCGTCCGCGGATGGCGTCGGGCGTTCCGTAGCGCGGGTCGGTGTCCGAGCACGCGCCGAGGACACCTGCGGCCCCCGACCAAGCGAGCAGAACGAACGCGACCGTAAGTCGACTCGAAGGCATCGCAAAGATTGGAGCACGGGCCGTGCCTCGGTGCGAACGCGACGGGAACGACGCACGGCCGTCGACGTTCGCGAACGTGACGCCGTGAGCTCGTCGTGCGCCGATCGACCTACAAACGCCGCATGCCGAGGGCCGCAGCCATCGACGCTGGACACGTGATCCACCAGATGCGGGCTGTTGCCCCCGCGCCGCGCAACCACGCGGGAAGATCGTCGTCGTATGCGGCTGGACCGCTCCGTGCTTTCCTTTGTGCGGCGTAGGGATGACGAGGCGAGGATGACGGAACGGGCCGCGGCGCGCGGCGGATACGAACGGCTCGCCCGGACCCTGTCGATGTGCGTGACGATCGCGTTGTTGCTCGCGCCGGCGACCGCGCATGCGAAGCCGACGGGCGCGCCCGCCGACAATCGCGGCTGGTCGAACCCTCGCGCCCTCGAGCTCGCCAAAGAGGCGATCGAAGCGAAAAAAGAGGGCAACGCGCAGCTCTGCGTCGAGAAGGACCAGGCGTCCCTCCAGCTCGAAGACCACCCGTACGTGAAGCTGCACCTCGCATCGTGCCTCTCCGCGGTGGGAAAGCTCGTCGACGCGCTCGGCAAGGCGAAGGACTCGCTCGGCGCAGGCATCCGCAACAGCGACGAAGACCTCCAGCGCTCCGCGCAGGCACGCGTCACCGAGCTGCTTCCACGCATCGCGCACGTGAAGCTGCTGCTGCCCAAGGAGTCATCGGGCATCAAGGTGACGTTCGACGGCGTCCCCGTGCGGCAAGCGCTCTTCAAGCAGCGCATCGCCGTCGACCCGGGCGATCACATCATCGACGCGGAGCGTGACAACAAAGGCGATCACGAGCTCTTCAAGGAGCGCATCACGCTCGCCGAGGGCGACGAGAAGACGATCGAGATCGTCCTCAAGCCCACCAACACCACGCAGAGCGAGATCGACTGTCTGCAGGGCGCCACGTCGTACGAAGAGAAGCTCGCGTGCGTCGAGCGCAAGTCGAGCAAGCCGAACGTCCACGTCGGCCTCGAGGGCTCCGGCTACACCGACTCCACCAACGTCCACGTCTTCTCGCCCGCCATCAACGCGTCGATCAACTCGCCGACGCAGGGCTGGAACGTCGGAGCCTCGTACCTCATCGATTTCGTCAGCGCGGCATCGCCCGACATCGTCTCGATGGCCTCGCCGGCGTACAAAGAGGCGCGCCATGCCGTCGCCGCCGGCGGCGGATACAAGCTCGGCCACGTCGATCTCAACCTGAACGGCTTCCTCGGAAGCGAGCCCGACTACCTCGCGCGGAGTATCGGCGGCGCGATATCCACCGAGCTCAACGACAAGCTCATCACTCCGCGCTTCGGTTACAACTTCTCGAGCGACCGCATCGGCATTCGCAACACGCCCTTTTCCCAGTTCGAGCGGAACCTCACCACGCACGAGCTCGAGGCGGGCATCACCTTCGTCATGTCCCCGACGACGCTGCTCGTGACGGGCATCACGGCGCAGTTCGAGATCGGCGAGAACGCGAAGCTCTACCGGTACATCCCGATGTTCGCGCCCGACGTCGCGCCCAGGGTCTCGCCCGGCGAATCGATCGACGCCGTCAACGCGAACCGCCTCTCCGTGAAGTCGCGCGAGTTCCTACCGCACACCCGCAATCGCTTCTCGATGGGTGCGCGCGTGAACCATCGCTTCTCGAACGGCACGCTGCGCGTCGAGGAGCGGCTCTACGACGACTCGTGGGGCATCAAGGCGAGCACGACCGACGCCAAGTACCTGCACGACCTCGGCGACCACCTCCGCGTGTGGCCGCACCTCCGCTATCACGTGCAGTCGGGAACCAGCTTCTACAAGCTCGCGTATCCCGCGGCGATCGAGGCGGACGGGATCCCGCTCCAGGTCTTCACCTACCGCACGGACGATCGCGAGCTGTCGCCGATGATGACCGTGACGGCCGGTGGTGGCGCGCGGATTGCTCTGACCACCGAGAAGGCCTCGGTGCAGTACGCCATCATCGTGTCCGGCGAGGTCATGTACTCGCGCTACTTCAAGTCGCTCTACATCACCGCCCGCACCGGTGTGTACGGAACGCTAGGCTTCGAGGCGGAGTTCTGAGGATGGTCATGCAGCACAAAGCCATTCGTCATCCCATCGCGATGAGTCCGTTCGCGGCCGCCGGCATCGTGGCGTTCGCCTGCGCGTTCCTATCGTGCAGCGATCCGGTGCGAGACAAACAGATCGGGCAGCTCGGCGGCGAGGATCCCGCGGTCCCGACAGGCCCCGAGCATCGTCCCGGTCAGCCCTGCGTGCTCTGTCACTCGGCGGGCGGTCCCGCGAGCAACTTCCCGTTCGCGATCGGCGGCACCATCTTCGAGACGAACGGACCGGACTCGAACGGCGCCGAGGGTGTGCAGGTCCTCTTCATCGACGCTGCCAGCTCGCAGCGTCGCTCCGACACGAATGCCGCCGGCAACTTCTTCATCCCCCAGTCGGAGTGGAGCGACCTCACCTTCCCGTTCAAGGTCGGTCTCCTGTCAAAGGACGGCAAGCAGGTGCCCATGAGCTCGACGGTCAACCGCGAAGGCTCCTGCAATTTCTGCCACCGGCCCGTGCCCGGCAGCAACCTCGCTCTGCCCACCGATGATCCGCGCTCGTCGATCCCACAGGTCTACATCACCCCTGGAGCGGCGCCATGAGTCGAAGCCGTTGGACCGCCGGCGTCGCGCTGGCCACGTGGGCCGGTGCCTTCGCGCTCCTCGCGCTCGGCAACGCGTGCTCTGTCGACTCCGGGGCGATATCGCCGCTCGCGCTACCCGACAAGGATCAGTTCATCACGCAAGGCGTCGACACGTTCATGCAACGGCGATGCGGCACGCTCGATTGCCATGGCCAGGCGGGCCGACCGCTCCGCATCTACAGCCCGAACGGGCTCCGCTTGAACGATGGTCCCAACGGCACGCGCGACAATCGCGGGATCCAGCCGAACGAGTCGGCCGCGAACTACTACTCGGTGGTCGGCCTCGAGCCCGAAGAGATCAGCCTGTGCCTCACCACGCAGGGCGCGTTCACCGACTTCCTCCTCCTCAAGAAGCCGCTCGGCATCGATCAGGGCGGCGTTCGTCACAAAGGCGGGTCCGTGCTTCGCTCGACGGACACCGGCTTCGACTGCCTCATCGGGTGGGCTTCGGGCCAGGTCGATCCCCTGAAATGCGCCGACGCCGTCATGCAGTGATGTAGCCTCGCCCGCATGGTGGCACCGAAAGCAGGCTCGCTCCGCACGCTCTGCATCGACATCGGCGGTACCGGCTTGAAGGCCATCGTCCTCGACGAGCGAGGTCACAAGCTCACCGACCGTGTGCGCGTCGAGACGCCGAAGCCGGCGACGCCGGAGACCGTGGTCGCGGCCTTGCTCGCGCTCGTGAAGCCGCTCGCGCCGTTCGATCGCGTGAGCGTCGGCTTCCCCGGCGTCATCGTCGGCGGCTCGACGCACACCGCACCGAACCTCGACAAGAGCTGGAAGAACTTCGAGCTCAAGGAGTCGCTGGAGCGCCGCTTGAAGCGCCCGACGCGCGTGCTCAACGACGCCGGCGTGCAGGGCTTCGGCGTCATCGAGCGCAAGGGCCTCGAGATGGTCCTCACCCTCGGAACGGGGATGGGCTGTGCGCTCTACATCGACGGGAAGTACGTCCCGAACCTCGAGCTGGCGCATCACCCGTTCAAGGGAAAGAAGTCTTACGAGGACTACGTAGGCGCAAAAGCGCTCGATAAAGTGGGCAAGAAGCGCTGGAACAAGCGCGTCGCAGAGGTGCTCGCGCAGATCGATCCCATCTGGAATCCCCGGCGTATTTACGTGGGCGGCGGCAATGCGAAGCATTTACGGCTCGACCTCCCCCCGCACGTCCGGATCACCGACAACGTGGCCGGGCTCCTCGGTGGCATCCGGCTGTGGGACCAGCCCTAGGTCGCGTATGCTTCCGCCAGGATGATGGCGGCTGAACGCGGACCGCTGCGCGTCGTGGGGCGTTATGCGCTCTACAACGAGATCGCGGCCGGCGGCATGGCGACGGTCCACATCGGACGGTTGCTCGGCCCGGTCGGGTTCGCGCGCACCGTCGCCGTGAAGCGACTGCATCCGCAGTTCGCGAAGGATCCCGAATTCGTCTCGATGTTCCTCGACGAGGCTCGCCTCGCCGCTCGCGTGCAGCATCCCAACGTCGTCGCGACGATCGACGTCGTCGCCACCGACGGTGAGCTGTTCCTCATCATGGACTACGTGCGCGGCGAGTCGCTCTCGAAGCTGCTCCGCACCGCGCGCAAGGCCGGGCAGCGCATCCCTCCACGCATCGCCGCGTCGATCATGTGCGGGTTCCTCCACGGTCTCCATGCCGCGCACGAAGCCAAGAACGAGCGCGGCGATCGCATCGACCTCGTCCATCGCGACGTGTCCCCGCAGAACGTGCTCGTGGGCGCCGACGGCATCCCGCGCGTGCTCGACTTCGGCATCGCGAAGGCGGCAGGACGAATCCAGGTCACGCGCGACGGTCAGATCAAAGGCAAGCTCGCGTACATGCCGCCCGAGCAGCTCTCGGGTCGCGAGCTCACGCGCGCCGTCGACATCTACGCTTCGGGCGTCGTGATGTGGGAGACGCTCACCGGCGAGCGCCTCTTCAAGGGCGAGACCGAGAGCGAGACGCTCGCGAAGATCCTCCGCGACCCCGTGGTGCCGCCGAGCTCGGTCGTGCCGGGGCTGACGAAGGCGTTCGACGCGCCGCTGCTGAAGGCGCTCTCGCGCGATGCCAAGCATCGCCATGCCACGGCACGCGAGCTCGCGTTCGAGGTGGAGAAGTGCGTCGGCGTCGCGAGCGCCACCGAGGTCGGCGAGTGGGTCGAGAACATGGTCGGCACGATCCTCAGCGCACGCGAGGATCAGATCGCCGAGATCGAGAGCAACTCGGCGAGCCTTCGCGTGTCGCCGTCGGGGCGCCCCGAGCCCGAGTCGCAGGACAGCGACTCCGAGATGGTCGGCATCCCGAGCTCGCGTCAGGGAACGCTCCTCGGCGTCGGTGCTCCGAGCGGAACGATGCCGATGTCGCAAGCGCACCGTCGCGCAGGGCCGCCGACGCCTACGCAGCCGATGCAGCATGCGGCGCTTGCCGAACAGCAACGCGCCGACATCGCGCGCGCGAATTCCGAAGAGGGCACCGGCTCGAAGGTCACCGGGTCTCGCTACACAGGCACGATGGCGCTGCCGGTCGACCGCAAGCTGCCGATGTTGGCGAGCGGTCTCGGCCTCCTCGTCCTGCTCGTGATCATGGGCGTCGTGCTGCTCGGTCGTGGCTCCGCGGAGACGCCCGCGATGTCGTCGGGAGCCGCCGCGCTGTCGGCCTCTACCGTCGCGTCGACGACGACCGCGGATCCCGTGCCTCCGCCGTCTCCAAGCGACCGCGTCGCGGACACGACCGACCCGACGCCGACCACGACGGTCGCGACGGCCGCGCCTCCGCCGACGCACACCGCGCAGGCCACGCACACCGCGCGTCCGCCGCCGCCGCCCACGCAAGCGACGACCGTGAAGACGGCCGCGCCGGCGCCGGCGCCGAAGAAGAACTGCGACCCGCCCTACACGCTCGATGCGAACGGACGGAAGAAGTACAAGCTCGAGTGTATGTAGAGCGCTAAAGCTCTGGCGCGCGCTCTAGCGCGGCTATAATCCCTGCTGTGCTTCGCCTTCGTTTCATCGCGGTGGCCGTCGTCGCCGTCCCGTTCGCTCTCGTCGTGAGCGCGTGCGGAGACGATCCCGCGCCTGCCGGCAGCGGCTCCGGATTGCTCGGCACGACGGCAAACGGCAATACGTTCTCCGCCGCCGTGAAGCAGGGCAAGGCGACGTACTACGACTACTCGGGCGCAGGCCAGGTCGCGTGCAGCTTCGACATCACGTCGGACACCGACGTGACGGCGCTCCCGCCCGACGACTACGCGGGCAGCGCAGCGTGCGGCGCATGCGTCGAGGTCGCCGGCCCCAAGGGCAAAGTCACCGTGCGCGCCGTCGACCTCTGTCCCGATTGCGAGTCCGGTCACATCGATCTCAGCGCGCAGGCGTTCGCGAAGATCGCCGATCCCGTCCTCGGACACGTGGCCGTCACCTACCAAGCAGTGGCGTGCAACGTCACCGGACCGATGGCCTATCGCGTGAAGGAAGGCAGCTCGAAGTACTGGACCGCCATCCAGGTCCGCAACCATCGCGTCCCGGTCGCGAAGGTCGAGTACATGAAGAGCGGCGCGTTCACCGAGATGGCGCGCCAGGACTACGACTACTTCGTCGACGCGATGGGCGTCGGCGATCAGCCGAACGGCATCGCGCTACGCATCACCGGCGCCGACGGCCAGGTGGTCACGGACAGCATCCCGGGACCGCAGCCCGGGAAGGTCTTCACAGGCGCTACTCAGTTCAAGTGATCAGGCCGCGTTCTCGGCCTTCACTTCGATCATCGCGCGGCTGACGTCTTCGAGTGAGTCGCCCATCGAGTCGACGGTGCGGAGATCCGCGTCCTCGAGACCGATGGCAGCCGCGCGGGCGGTGTCCACGGCGGTATAGGCCTTCGCGAGCACCGTGACGTGCTCGGTGAGACGTTGGTCGACCATCGCGAGCACGGCATCGGCCGCGGAAGGCGTGGTCGTCGTGGCGAGCGCGGCAGGAGATGCGGACGGCGGCGACGCGAGCGACGCGGGCGCAGCCGGCAACGCAGGCGTGAGCTCGCCGACGCGCACGAGCAGCTTCGGACGCGAGCGCTCGAGGCGAACGCGCGCCTCGGCGAGGCGGAGCAGCGAGCCCCACGTCTTGCGAACGCGAGCCTGCGTGGCGCGATCGAGCGGAACCTCCTCGGCGTTGCGACGGAGCTCGGCGCCGGACAGGAGCGCAGCGCGAGCCGGCTCACTGACCGCGGCGGCCGCCTTGTCGAGGGCATGCGCGATGGGATCGTCGGCATCGACGAGCAGCGGCAATGCCGAGAGCACTGCAGCAACGAGGATCGCTACGGCCATAACCGGAATGGAGGACGTGTTGAACGCGGTCGAGAGCGTGCCGGCGAGACCGCCACCGACGAGCGCGACCAGCACGTGCACCGCGCGCGCCGTGCGCGAACGGATGCGCGTCGTGCGCTCCGCGAAGGCCGCCGCGACGAGCACCGCGCCCGCCGCAGCCGGTGATACCGAGCCGAGGATGCCGCTGCCGAACGCGCCGAGCGCGCCGCTCGCGACGGCGATCGACTGCGCGCTTCCGCTCGCGCAGACCGCGAGCAGCACGCCGAGCCATACGAGCGCGACGGACGAGGCCACCGGCCCGAAGCGATTCGCGATGGGCGCGAGCGCGAACAGCGAAGCCGCAGCGACGACGAAGGCGAGCTTCCGCATGACTAGAACGCGCTCCTGTTCATGTTCCCCATGTCCTTGACGGTGGCTTCCTTGGCCGCGGCCTTTCCTTCGGCGCTCGACGGAGCGACGGTCGCGAAGCCCTTGCGCATGCTGCGATAGGCCTTCATTTGCGTGCCCAGCGCGGTCGCTGCAGGTGCCGGCGCGGCGGCCATGGCGGCCGCGAGCGACGCCTCGTTCTTCTCGGCAATCTGCGCGGCGCGCGTGACGTCGCCTTGCGCGTACGCGTTCGCCGCCTCGATCTGGAGGCGCGATGCGACGACGCTGGTCGCGCTCGCGAGCACGGCGCCGTCCTTGCCGCGCTCGACCTCGGACGCGTCGTTCGACGCGAGCAGAGAGAGGCGCGGTGCGCGCGCCGTCGTCGGGGTGCCGCCGACCGGGGTCCACGTCGCGGTGGCGTCGATGTCGAACGACGTTCCTTCGCCGCCGTACGTGTTGGCGCCGAGCTCGACGACGATGCGGCGTTCGTCGCCGCCGAAGAGCGAGCCGACTGCGAGCTCGATCTCGCTGCCGTTGACGACGGCATCGGCCCCGGTCGCCGAGACGAAGCGCATGCCGTCGGGGAGGTGCAACCGAACGCGCGCGTTCTCGACGGTGGTGCCCGCGGTCTCTTCGAGCTCGCGATGGAGGAAGCTCGCGAGCGCAGCGCCGTTCTTCACGAAGGCGAAGTTGCCGTGTCCGTTCTGGGCGATGCCGCCCATGTAGCTCTCGTCGAAGTCGAGGCCGATGCCGAGCGACGAGACCGTGATGCCGTCGGAGAAGCTGTTGCGCGCGAGATGCTCGGCCAGCGCGCGCGTGCTGTCGAGACCGTCGCTCACGAGGATGATGCGGCGGACGCGACCGCGCGTGGCCTCGTCGAGCGAGCG
>JAXDMI010000016.1:0-19233 GCA_034666145.1 Myxococcales bacterium
GGATGATGAGCCGATCGTACTTGGCCTGGAACGCACGCCACGCCGCCGGGTCGTTGACGGTCATCCCCGCGATCAGGTCGTCGTCGCTTTCGAAGCGATCGGCGGCAGCAGCGCAGGGGAAGAAACCAGACTCGCGGGCGGGAGCAACGTTCGACATAGGACTCAGAGCCTCCAAGGACGGGCGCGTAACCCGCGTTTGCCGGCGCGTTGCAGCGCGCCCGGCGATGGGCCTTGAGCAGGGGACGTGCCAGACGTCTCGGAGCGCCCCACCTCGCAAAAACCTGGGAATTTGCGCAATTCTTGGAGGGAAGGTTTCGTTACGACCCGCCGTAACAGTGTAACGAACGCCGTAACAGTCTCGCTCCGGACCCCGAGTGTTACGCATGGCGTAACGTCCTCGGTCTTCGCCAGTTTCCGCCGTCACCGCCGGGCCTGCCTCCCGCCAGACGCGATGGTAGACCGTGGCCCATGCGTTCCTCCCTCGCGGCCCGAGCCGCGTTCTTCGCGGTTTCCGCGCTTTTCGCCGGCGCTGCGGCCGGCTGCGCCGACCCGAACGCTGGCTTTCGTCCCCCCGTCACGCCAGCGGACACGCATGCCCAGGCCAAGCAGGGAGAGGGCGACCTCACCTTTGCCAAGGTCTCCGGGCCGCGCGCGCCCGACGGCGTGACCGCCGATCAGGCCGGCCTGGCCACGTGGTACGGCGGCGCCTTTGCCGGCAAAAAGACCGCGAACGGCGAGCGCTTCGACCCGACCAAGTACACGGCGGCCCATCGCACGCTCAAGTTCGGCACCTGGGTGGAGGTCCGTCGCGCCGACACGGGCCGCACCGTGCGCGTGCGGATCAACGATCGCGGGCCTTGGGGCGACGATCGCCGCATCATCGATCTCTCGCGGAAAGCCGCCGAGGAGCTCGACATCGTTCGGGAAGGCGTCTCGCGCGTGGAGCTCCGCGTCGTCGACGGCCCCTGACCAGCCTGACCGGCCTGATCCGGCGCGCGCGTCAGGCCTTGCGGGATTTGGCCGCGGCCTTCGGGACGCGCTTCGTCTCGCGGGGCACTGCGCGCGGCACTGGTCCAGACGCCCGGACACGGCGGGCCAGGAGGCCGAGGGCCTCCCGCTCGAGGCCGGTCAGGATCCGCTGCCACTCTTCGCGCGTGTAGTCGAAGCCGCCGAAACGGAGGTGCTGGCGGGCCTGCTCGCGAACGACGGCGCGGAGGTCGTTGGGCAGCTCCGGCATCCACGAGTAATCGGTGAGGACGACGGAGAGGTTTGGCGGCGCATCCTCGGCGCGCCAGGAGACAGGCTTCGACGTGGAAGCGGGCGACGCCTCTTCGCCGAGCGCGATCGACTCGAGCTGGCCGTAGCTCACCCCCCAGTGCGCCGCGACCTTGCGCCGGAAATCCTCGCCGGGCTGCCGCGTCGGGCTGTGCGAGAGCATGTTGCTCAGATGCGCGCCCGACACGCCGAGCTTCTTCGCAAGCTGGGCCTGCGCGCCGCGCGGAGCGCATCCGAGCTCGTCTCGGAGGCGAGCGAGCACGTACTCTTTGATGCGCTGGACGCGCTGATGCTCGTCCTGAGTCACAGCTCTCAACCTTAGTGCGCGGTTTGCTTAGCGGGCGCTAAGTTCGACCATCGCGTTTGCTTCCACATGTGAACGGTTGCGTTGCCGTTGCCCTTAAGGGGTCGCCGCTCCATGGAGGGGCGATCACGAACCGAAATCGATCACGCTTCGGCGTCGTATTCCGCAGCGTGGGCGACGTAGACCGCGGCCGCTTCCCGGATGTGCTCGAGATCGGCAGGCGTGAGGAGCCGAACCACCTTGCCGGGGCGGCCCATGACGAGCGCGCGAGTAGGCACGCGCATTCCCGGTGGCACGAGGGCGCCGGCGGCGATGAGGCACTCGTCTTCGATGATCGCACCGTCGAGTACGATGCTCCCCATTCCCACGAGGCAACGATGGCCGACCGTGCATCCGTGGATCAGCGCGAGGTGCCCGACCGTCACGTCGTCGCCGATGCTCGTGGCGGCCTTACCGCCGGTGATGTGGACGACCGCATTGTCCTGGATGTTGGTGCGCGCGCCGATTCGGATGGGAAACGCGTCCCCACGGATGACCGCGCCGAACCAGATGCTCGACTCGTCGCCGATCACCACGTCGCCGATGACGCTGGCGGTCGGAGCGACGAAGACCGCACGGCCGAGCTTCGGCGTGACGCCCTTCAGTGAATGAATCGGCCCCGGTCCCATGCGTCTCTCGAGCTCAAGAGCTCAAGGCACCATCGTGAGCGAGCGGCGGCGGCGCTCCGGACGTTGCGCGGAGCCTTGTGCCCTCGTCGGAAGTGCAGCGATGGCGACCGCATCGAGCGTGCCGTGCAGGGAGTGCTTGAACGCCTGCGTGATCTCGACGTCGACCAAGGCTCCGACGAGGTCACGGCCCTCCGGGACGTCGAGATGCACGATCTCGTTCCGCTCCGTGCGCCCCGTGACCTTGCCCTGCGCCTTGCTCGCCCCCTCGACGAGCACGCGCTGCCGCGTGCCGAGCAGCGTCGCGAGATGCGCGCGCGTCTGCGACTCCGCGACCTCGAAGAGGCGCGCGAGTCGCTCGGCCTTCGCTTCTTCGGGCACGTCGTCGGCGAGCTTCAGCGCTGGCGTGAACGGCCGCGGCGAGTACTTGAAGCCGAAGAGCCCGACGAAGCCGACGTCGCGCACCACGTCGAGCGTGGCCTCGAAATCGGCGTCGGTCTCGCCCGGGAAGCCCACGATGACGTCGGTGGAGAGTGTCATCCCGGGGCGTGCCGCGAGGAGGCGGCGAACGCGCTCGGTGTATTCTGCACGGGTATAGCGGCGGATCATCCGCTTGAGGATGCGATCGCTCCCCGACTGCACCGGCATGTGGATGTGCCGCGCGAGGACGTCGAGCTCGGCATGCGCAAGCGCGAGCGCCGCCGTGGCGTGCCGCGGATGCGGGCTCGTATAACGAAGGCGCACGAGGCCGGGGACGCGCTCTGCGATCAGGCGCAGCAGCGAAGGGAACTGGCTCTCGTCGGGATCATCCGACGCGGGAGGAGGCAGCGAAGGATCGCGATAGCTGTCGACGGTCTGCCCGAGGAGCGTGACCTCGCGCGAGCCTGCCGCGACCCAACGTTCGATCTCCCGAACGATGTCCTCGGCGGGTCGGTAACGCTCGGGACCGCGCGTGTAGGGGACGATGCAGAAGGAGCAGCGCTCGTCGCAGCCCTTCATCGTGGTGACCCACGCGCTGACGGGCGCCTCGCCGAGCCGCGGCGCCGCGGCGAGGAACCGGGGCGCGTCGAGATCGAACACGGTATGAGCGCGAGGCGGTGCGCCATCCATCTGCTCGCGCGCGAGCGCCGGCAGGTCCGCGATGTTGTCGGGCCCGATGAGCAGATCGAGATGGCCGACGCGCGCGAGGAGCTTCTCGCCCTCTTGCTGCGCGACGCATCCTGCGACGGCGAGCACGAGGCCGGGGTTCTTCGCCTTGAGCGGCGCGAGCTTTCCCACCTCGCTGCGGAGCTTCTGTTCGGCCTTCTCCCGCACGCTGCACGTGTTGAGGACGATGAGGTCGGCCTCTTCGGCGGACTCGGCGCGTGACCAGCCGCTCGCGCGGAGGACTTCCTCCATGCGATCGGAGTCGTGCGCGTTCATCTGGCACCCGAAGGTGTGGACGAGATAGAGGCCGGCCAAAGCCGCACCCGTCTAGCACCGGAGTCCGGTGGTGTCAGCCGAACGTCTCGACCTTCTCCGTGTAGTTGACGTTGCGCTCCTTCAGCTCCTTGAGGAGGAAGTCGACGCACGGGCGCCGGAGGCCCACGAGCTCGGGCGGAAACACGCCCTTGTCGGTGAACATGCCTTTGCCGAGCATGCGGATGGCCGCGGTCGCGGTGTAGCCCGTGGTTCGCGCCATGGAGTGGATGCCGCTCTCGGCGTCGAAGGTGTCGAAGAGGTCGTAGGTCCAGCGCGTGCGCTTGCCGTTCTTCGTGCCCTCGACGATGACGCGCATCACGGTGACGTCGGCCTCGCCGGGCTGCAGCTTCCACATCGGGAAGAGGAGCTTCGCGGTGAGATCGAGCGGGCGGATCTTGGCGCCGCCGACGTCGATGGGGTCGGTCCCGAAGAAGCCCGTCGCGCGCAGGACCGCCATCTTCTCGATGTGGCCCGGGTAGCGCATCGTCTTCTCCTTCATGTTCGGGACCTTCATGGTCTTCGCCATGGTCCGCAGGCCGTCGGTGTTGAAGGCCTCGAGCGTGCCGACCTCGGGGAAGTCGAGGAGCTCGGGATCGGAGAGCGCGGGTCGCGTGACGAGGTGGCCGTTCTCCACGTAGCGCGCGGGGCGCATGTACTCCTCGATGACGTCGATCGGAGAGAAGACGGCGGCGTACTCGTAGGGCCAGCGACGGACGCGCGGGAGCCCGCCCACGTACGTGATGATCGAATCGGTGGTGTCGAGCTGCGAGTGCGCGTGCCCGGCGAGGACGCTGCTCATGCCGGGGCCGACGCCCATGTCGACGAATGCGGTCGCGGCGTTCTTCTTCGCGACGGAGTCGAGCTCCAGCGGATCCTCGGGGAAGAACGCGATGTCGACGCAGCTCGTGCCGGTCTCGAGCACGGCGCGCAACGTCGCGAAGCCCATGAAGCCCGGCACGGCGGAGAGAACGAGGTCGTGCTCGTTCGCGAGCTTGGTCACTTCGGTGAGGTCGGAAAGATCCGTCTTCACGATTCGGATCTTGGTTCCGCGCGCGACGCGCTCGAGCGCCTCGTCGCGAATGTCCGCGACGGTGATCTCGAAGCCGTTTTCCTTTGCGAGATCGAGGGCCATCGGCCCCCCGACGAGCCCTGCACCGAGCACCACGATCTTCATGACACTGCGGTAATCGAGCCGCGAGCGGGGGGGAAGAGTGGCGAAGAGTGGCCCGGAGGGGAGGAATCGGCGCGGGCCACGTAGGAACTCGTCGCGTCATGAAGACCCTGCTCAAGCTCGCCGCCGTCACCTCCGTCACCGCGCTGATGCTCGTGGCCGTCGCGGCCTGCGGGAAGAAGGACGACGCCAAGGTCGCGGACAAGGCCGGCGAGGCGACGACCACGTCGGCGGCCGTCGCGGCCAAGGCGAGCTGCACCATGGTGACCGAGCTCGGGACCTGCAACGAGTACAAGGCCGGGACCACGTTCACCCTCGAGAAGTCGCTCTGCGAAGGCTTCCACGGCAAGTTCGCCCATGCCGCCTGCTCCACCGAAGGCCAGCTCGGCTCCTGCGTGATGAGCGACGGCGAGGTGAAGCGCTACTACGGCGCGAAGGTCGCCGGCGAGCACGCGCTGACCGCCGACGAGGCGAAGAACGACTGCGAGAGCGACGCCGTGAAGGGCAAATTCGCCCGGAATTGAGGCGGGAGCGAGGGGGAGCCGAGCCAGCCGCCACCTTTCCGGCTTTTGGCTTTCGCCGGCGGTCGTGCGACGATCGCACCTGTGAACGCCCTCGAGCCGGGGAGCACGCTCGGCGGATACCGCATCCTCGCGCGCCTTCGCGCGGGCGCGATGGGCGTGCTCTATCTCGCGCGGCGCATCGGGCCCGCGGGCTTCTCGCGTCCCGTCGCCATCAAGGTGATCCACGACCACCTCGCCGCGAACAAGCGCTTCGCGCGCATGTTCGTCGACGAAGCAAAGCTCTCGGCCCGCATCGACGACCCCAACGTGGTGCGCGTCGAGGAGTTCGGTCAGGCCGACGGTCGCTACTACCTCGTCATGGAGTACGTCCACGGCGCGTCACTCGCGCAGACCATCGCCGTGCTGCGGAAGCGCGGTCGCATTCCCATCGAGCAAGCGGTGGCGATGGCGATGCAGATCGCCGGCGGCCTGCACGGCGCGCACGAGGCCACGGACGAGGAGGGCGTGCCGCTCGGCGTCGTCCATCGTGACGTCTCCCCGCACAACGTCATCGTCTCGTACAAGGGCTCCGTCCGCGTCATCGACTTCGGTATCGCCAAGGCACGTCAGGTCGGCGGCCAGACGAAGACCGGGTCGCTGCGCGGCAAGCTCGCATACATGCCTCCGGAGCAGGCGCGGTCGGCGCGGACCGTCGACCGGCGCGCCGATCTCTACGGCGTCGGTCTCGTGCTCTGGGAGATGCTCACGTTCCGTCGCGTCTTCGATGCCGACACCGACATCGCGATCCTGAACCAGATCAGGAATCCCGAGATCATCCCGCCGAGCGCGCTCGCTCCCGCGGTGCCGAAGGCGCTCGACGACGTCATCATGCGCACGCTCGCGAACGATCCCGCGCAGCGACCGGCCACGGGCGCCGAGCTCCAGCGCGCGCTCGCCGATGCGGTACCCGCGGCGCTCCGCGTGCTGCCCGGTGACATTGCGGGGCTGATGAAGAAGGTGCGCGCGGCTGCCGATGCCGTTGCGGGCAAGAGCGACGATCCGTCGGCGAGCTACGGCGAGGAGGTACGCGGCACGCTGCGGACCTTCGGCGCGAGCATGCACGACAGCGTCGAGCTGGCCGACGCCCTCGACACCCGGCCCTCGAGCCCGGACCTCGGCGAGACGGCGCGCGATCTCTCCGCCGAGGCCGCGTCGCTGCCGCCGCCGCCGCCGAGCGCGCGGCCGAGCGTGCGCCCGAGCATGCAGCCACCACCGAGCGTGCAGCCGCCGAGCGTGCAGCCGCCGCGCATGCCGACGGCGCGCATGTCGGTGCCGCCGATCATCGAGGACGAGACGACGATGAAGCGCACGCAGCCGGTGCGCTCTTCGGCAGCCGCCATCGCGATGCGGCCGGGTGACGGCGTCCGTCCGCTGGCTTCCAGGGGGTCCTCACCGGATCTGCTCGTCCCTCCGGCTCCGCTCTCTTCCGCACGCGGTCTCGGGGACATTCACGCGCCGCGGACCTCGTCCGCGGACCTCGGTATCGCTGCGGAGGTCGCCAGCCTCGTGCCGCCCGCGCAGGGGCTCGCGCCGAAGCAGAAGGTGATGCTGGCGGTGGGCGCGCCGCTCCTCGTCGCGATGATCATCGCGTTCGCGATCCTCGCGGGAGGACGCAACAACGACGCTCGCCCGTCACCGGCGGCGAGGCCTCCGCGCGATGCCGCCGCCCCGGTGAAATCGGCGCCGGAATCGCCGGCGCTCGTGGCGCCGGTGGTCATCGCGCCGCCCGAGAACGATGACGTCGGCGACGCGGGAGCTCCCGGCGAGGCGGCCTCGGCCGGCGCACGTGCGCAGGGGCGAGGGAAGAAGCCGCTCGTGCACGACGACGATCCGTACGCGCTGCTGATGCAGGACGGCGGACCGGCGCGCGCACGTCGCGTCCTCGAGGAGCGCGGTGTCGACAAGCTCACGAGCGACGAGCTGCGCGTGCTCCGCAGCATCTGCCGTGCGCAGAAGGACGCGGCGTGCTTGTCGCGTGTCGCCGTGCAGATGGATCGACATCCCTGAGGATGTCGACGAGGACGCGGCGTCGCCGCGGGGACGCCGGACAGCCCGGCCGCAGCCGGATGCGGCAGGGACGGGCGCTCGAGCGCGTTTGCCCGCGAATTCCCGCACGGCGAACGAGCCGAGAGGCCTGGCGGCGCCGGAGGGTGGGGGGTATCCTCGGCGGTCCCATGGCCAGATTCCAGACCCTCGTCGACGTCTACCACGACTCCGTGAAGACCTTCCCCGACAACCCGCTCTTCGGCACGAAGCGCGCGGGCGTCTGGGAGTGGATGACGTATCTGGAGTTCGGCCGGCAGACCGACGGCTTCCGCGCCGGTCTCGCCGAGCTCGGCCTGAAGCGTGGCGACCGCATCGCGATCATCGCCAACAACCGTCCCGAGTGGGCGGTCGCCGCGTACGCGTGCTTCGGCCTCGGCATCGCGTTCGTGCCGATGTACGAAGCGCAGCTCGCGAAGGACTGGGAGTTCATCGTCAAGGACTGCGAGGCGAAGGCGCTCATCGTCGCGACCGACGCGATCACCGAGAAGACCAAGCCCTTCCTCGATTCGATCCCCGGCCTCGACCACATCATCAGCCTCGACCCCGCCACGAAGCCCGAGGGCAAGGTGAAGACCTTCAAGGCGCTCGCCGGGACGAAGCCCAGCGTTCCGACCATCAAGCCGGAGCCGAAGGACATCGCCTGCTTCATCTACACGAGCGGCACGACCGGCAACCCCAAGGGCGTCATCCTCTCGCACGGCAACATCGCGTCGAACGTCAGCGCCATCCACGAGTGCTTCCCGTTCACGTCGATGGACCGCTCGCTCTCGTTCCTGCCCTGGGCGCACTCGTTCGGCCAGACGTGCGAGCTCCACGGCCTGCTCTCGATGGGCGGCTCGCTCGCCATCGCCGAGAGCGTCGACAAGATCCTCGACAACCTCGCGGAGGCGAAGCCCACCGTCCTCTTCAGTGTCCCGCGCATCTTCAACAAGCTGTACGGCGCGGTACAGAAGCAGATCTCGACGAAGCCCGGCTTCATCCAGTCGATGGTGAAGAGCGCGCTCGCCACGCGTCGCAAGCAGCGCCTCGGTGAGAACGTCTCGCTCGGCGAAGGCCTCGTCCTCGCGCTCACCGACAAGGTGGTGTTCTCCAAGGTGCGCGCGCGCTTCGGCGGCAACCTGAAGTACGCGTTCAGCGGCGGCGCCGCGATCTCCACCGACGTCGCCGAGTTCATCGACGGCCTCGGCATCACCGTCTACGAGGGCTACGGCCTCACCGAGACGAGCCCGATCACCACCGCCAACTGGCCTGGAAACCGCAAGATCGGCTCGGTCGGCAAGCAGATCCCCGGCGTGAAGATCGAGATCAGCCCGGATCAAGAGATCATCGTCCACGGGCCGAACGTCATGCTCGGCTACCACAACCGCAAAGAAGAGAACGACGCGGTCTTCACCGCGGACGGCGGCTTCCGCACCGGCGACATGGGGCGCATCGACAAGGACGGCTTCCTCTTCATCACCGGCCGCATCAAGGAGCAGTACAAGCTCGAGAACGGCAAGTACGTCGTCCCCACGCCGCTCGAGGAGCAGCTGAAGCTCTCCGCGTACGTCCTCAACGCGATGGTCTACGGCGACAACAAGCCGTACAACGTCGCGCTCGTCGTCGCGAACGTCGACGCCGTGAAGAAGTGGGGCGCCGAGAACGGCGTCACCGAGAGCGACCCGAAGAAGCTCCTCGAGAGTGCGAAGGTCCAGAAGCTCTTCAAGACCGAGCTCGATCACTACGGCGAGAAGTTCAAGGGCTTCGAGGGCGTGAAGGACTTCGCGCTCATCCCCGAGGACTTCACGACCGACAACGGCATGCTCACGCCGAGCCTCAAGGTGAAGCGCCGCAAGGTCGTCGAGGTGTACCAGCCGGTCATCGACGCGCTCTACGCGAAGAAGAAGGAGAAGCCGGCAGAGGGTGGCGAGAAGGCCGCCGGCGACAAGAAGAAGGCCGAAGCCAGCGCCGAGTGACGCGCTTCGCGATCCCCGACGTGGTGAAAGGCGTGAACGCGCGATTGCCTTCGTTCGGCGGGCTCCGGTCGTTCGGTGCTCCCGTCTCGAAGCGGCCGCTTCCGGCTCCGCCGCGCGGCGCGGTGCGCGGGTTGCTCGCGCTCCGCAAGGCGCTGCTGCGCGCGGCGGATGCCGTCGTCCCCGCGCAGCTCGCGGTCTTCGATCGCGTGACGGCCACGGCGGGCTCGCACGTCGTGTCCGAGCTCGCGCGCTTGAAAGTGGCGGATCTCGTCGAGGTACGCCCGCTCACCGCGGCGGAGCTCGCCGCGAAGACCGACACCGATCCGAACGCGATGCTGCGGGCCATGCGCGGCGCCGTGTCGATGGGCTTCTTCCAGCGCGACGACGAGGGCCGATACTCGAACAACCGCCTCTCCGCGACGCTGCGCTCCACCGAGGTCTACGACGTGCGGTCGTTCGCCGAGTACTTCGGCTCGCGCTCCAACATGGAGGCGTGGTGCGATTTCCCGGAGACGCTGCGCACCGGCGAGAACGCCTTCGAGCGTGTGCACGGCAAGAGCATCTGGGAGTGGTTCGACGAGCATCCCCACGAGCGCCAGACGTTCGCCGACAGCATGATGGCGATGACGCTCGCCGATGCTCCGGGCATCGCCACGACGTATCCGTTCGCGGAGATCCACCGGCTCTGCGACGTGGGCGGCGGCCGCGGCACGCTGCTCAGCGAGATCCTCGTTCGTCACCCCCACCTCCGCGCCACGCTTTGTGACAACGCCGGCGTCCTCGACTCCGCGCGTGAGCTCCTCGCAAAGCGCGGCGTCATCCAGCGTGTCGATTTCGTGGCGGGCAGCTTCTTCGACGGAGTGCCGAGAGGCAGCGACGCGTACGTGATGAAGCACGTCCTCCACGACTGGGACGACGAGCGCTGCATCGCCATCATGAAGAACTGCCGCTCGGTGATGGAGCCGGGGAACCGCCTGCTCGTCGTGGAGGCGCTCGTCGAGCACGACAGCGACGACTACGGGCCGCTCGCCGATCTCCACATGATGATCGTCTGCTCCGGCGGCCGCGAGCGCGGGCGCGCCGAGTTCGAGAGGCTGTTCGAGGCGGCTGGCTTCCGGCTGGGACGCGTCCTCGACGCGCCGACGCCGGTGGCGATCCTCGAGGGAATCGCCGTCTGAATCACGCCTGAATCAGGCGCAATTCAGGCCTGAATCAGGGGCAGCGCGTCGTTGCCCGCACCGCACACGAGGACGCAGGGGTTCTTCGCGTCGCCGAGATCGAGCCTGTTCGAGAGGAACGCCGCGAGCGCAGCTGCGCCGGACAGCTCGGCGCCGATGCCGATCTCGTCGAGCAGGAAGCGAGCCGCCGCCCGCATCTCGTCGTCGGAGACGAGCACGATCGAATCGACGGTCTCACGGATGATGGCGAGGTTCAGCGCATCGGAGCGACGAGGAGCGAGCGTGCCGGCCGCGGTGCGAATCTCGGCGAGCTCGATCACCGCGTTCGCCTTCAGGCTCTCGGAGAGCGTCGGTGCGCCGACCGGCTCGACGCCGATCACGCGCAACCCGGGTCGGAGCAGCTTCGCCGCGGCAGCGACGCCCGAGACGAGGCCGCCGCCTCCGATGGCGACCACGAACAGGTCGACCTCCGGCGCTTCCTCGAGGACCTCGAGCGCGATGGTCGCCTGACCGCAGACCACCGCGGCGTCGGCGAAGGGATGGACGTAGGTGAGACCATCGCGCTCGGCATGGGCGACCGCGGCGGCGTGAGCGTCGTCCCAGACCTCACCCTCGCGGACCACGCGCGCGCCCCAGCCCTCGATGCGAGTCGCCTTCGCGGGGGTCGTGCGATGCGGGAGGTAAACGGTGGTCGGGACGTCGACGACGCGGCCGGCATAGGCGACGGCGAGGCCGTGATTGCCGCCCGAAGCCGTGACGAGGCCGCGTCGCGCGACGTCGGGCGCGAGCGACAGCACCTTGTTCATGGCGCCGCGCGCCTTGAACGAGCCGCTCACCTGCAGGGACTCGAGCTTCAGGAGCACGTCACGAGCGAGGCGCGCGCGCGCGACCGGCACGTCGGCGATTCCGCGTGCGACGTCACCCTTGCCGGCCGGCACCGTGCCCGATCGGAGGCGGGCCATCGGGGTGGAGACGACATGACCGGCGATCCGCGCGCGCGCAGCACGCATCGCTTCCAGATCGATTCCGGCAGGCAGGGTAGGGGTCACGGCTGGATTCTAGGCCGGAACGAGGGCGCCGGCGGCGTTCATCAAACTAGACAGCGACGGCGTCGGTCGCGGTCTCGTGGGGCCCGAATACCGCCAAATCGCGATGATCGGCACAAGCTTGACGTTCTTCTAAGACGAACGTACGTTCAATATAACGAACATGGCGGCAACCTCTCGTTCGCTCCCGGCCATCCCGTTCCACGATTCGTCGCGCTCCGCGCCGGCGGTCGGTGCCGTGACCCCAGCTTGGCTGGAGTCGCGGCTCACGAGCGCGGACCTTCGCATCCTCGACGTGCGTAAGGCGGCGGAGACCGCTCGCGAGCGCCACTCGGCGCGTCGTGGCCCACCGCCGGCCTACGTGCAGGGCCACATCCCAGGTGCCGTTCCGCTCGACGTGCGCACCGTCCTCTTCGACGAGGCCGGCACGATCGTCTCCGCTCCGGAGCTGGCGATGGCGATGAGCGGCCTCGGTATCGGTGACCGCCACACGATCGTGATCGTCGATGAGGCCGTCCCCGAAGCCGCGATGGCCGCTGCATGGGCGCTGGCGCGCTACGGGCACGCGGGCGTCCACGTCCTCGAAGGCGGCTTCGCGCGTTGGGTCCGCGAGGGGCGCGCAGTCTCCAGGGACATCGTCCGGCATCCCCCGGCGAGCTTCACCGCAAGAGTGTCGTCATGAGCGAGGTCCAGGTGCGTGTGCTGGTCGTCGGCGGCCTCACGCGGCTCGATCCGTTCTATCGCGATGCCCCGGCCGGCGTGCGCATCGAGGCGATCTACGTCGACTGCCCATCGCTCGAGGCGCGGGCCGAGGCGGCCGATGCGCTCGTGCTGGTGTCGTCGAACGTCTCGCATCCCGCGGCGGAGAAGGTCCGCAACGTCGCGCGGCGCAAGGGTACTCCGCTTGCCTCGGCGACCGGACCGAGCGTCTCCCGCGTCCGCGCGTCGATCGCCACCGTGTTCCGCGCCGTGCGGACCTGAGCACGCCTTCGGAGCGCGAGCGCGCCCAGAGCACCGAGCGCGCCGACCACGTACGCGAGGGAGAGCCAGCGAGACGGCGGACGCGTCCCGCCGAGCTCGCACGCGCATCCGCTCCCACCCGGAGCGAGCGTTGCGCCGGCATCGCTGCCCGCGTCCGCGAGACCGGCATCGGCCGAGGCATCCGGCCCGGCGTCGCCGACGTCGGCGGGACCGAGGCACGCGCCCCCACGGCAGCGAGAATCCGTGCAGTCTGCATCCGTCGCGCACGTGTTGGCCCCGTTGCGGCACGCGGTATCGGAGACGCACTGGAGGTCGCCCGACGTGGAGGTGGCGATACAGTGGAAGCCCGAGCCGCAATCGCCGTCCGTCGTGCAGCTCCGGCCGCAGGCGCGCCCCGCGTCGTCGCCGGCGCCGAGGTCGATGCAGCGTGCGGTGTCTCCCGCCGCTTCGCAGGCATCGGCGACGCGCGTGCACGGCGAGCACACGTCACGACGCTCGTGGGGGCGCTGGCACGCGTCCGCAACGCACGAGAACGGCGACGGACACGGCGTCGCGTCGCAGCCGCTCGTGCCGGTGCCGGGGTAGAGGCTGCACACGCCGTCGATGTCGTCCTTCTCGAGCGACCGCCATCGCAGCCCGGAGCCGGTCGCGAACATGGTGGCGCGCGGGTCGCTCGAGTGACCAAGGCCGAGCGCGTGTCCGAGCTCGTGCGTCAGGATACTGCGTAAATCCAGGGTCCCCGCGGCACCGTCCAGCGAGAAGCGGAAGTCGACGCCGTTGAGGTGGATGTCCGCGTCGCGATAGTGGCCGGTCGCGTCGGTATGGATGACGGTCTGCGCAACGGCGCCGGGGATCAGCTCGGCGGGCCAAGCATCGTCGTGGAAGAGGACCACGTTGACGCCGTCATCGGCGGCGACGGCAGTGCGCTCGCCGTCGTAGCGCGCGCGCCACGACGTGCACGACGCTCGCGGCCAGGCGCGCAGCGCGACGTCGAGCTCGGCGGCCGCCTCCGCGCCGACGTCACGGCTGCGAGGAAGCGCGAGCACGAACGCGACCGGGAGCGCCGCCGACGGCCAGGTCCCGGCGGGGATGTTCGGCGCGAAGAGCTTCGGTGCCGTCGCGGCGCTGCTCGCGACGATCACGATGGGATCGGCGTACAGGGGCGGGGCGGGCAGGGCAGCGGGCCACATCAGACCGCGCTAGTATGACCCTCGTGCAAGTCGCCGTCATCCAGCTCTCCAGTCAGGACGACGTGAACGCGAACCTGTCGCGCGTCCGTGAGCTCGTGCTCGAGGCCGGGCGCAGCGGCGCGGAGCTCGTCGCGTTGCCCGAGAACTTCGCGTTCATGGGCGAAGAGTCGAAGAAGCGCGAGATCGCCGAGCGTGTCGACGCCGATCCCACCGGCCCGATCGTCACTGCGCTACGTCTCGCCGCGCGGGATGCGCGCGTCTGGCTGGTGGCCGGCGGCATGCCGGAGCAGAGCGACGATCCCGATCGGCCCTTCAACACCTCGCTGCTCTTCGAGCCGGACGGTCGCCTCGTGTCGCGCTACCGCAAGGTGCATCTCTTCGACGTCGATCTCCCGGACGGAACGAAGCTCCTCGAGAGCGGCGCGACCACCGCCGGCAGCGAGCCCGTGGTGAACGAGATCTCGGGTCGAGCGGGGAAGCCGATCCATCTCGGCATGACGGTCTGCTACGACCTCCGCTTCCCGGAGCTCTATCGAAAGCTCGGCGAGCGCGGCGCCCGCATCGTGACCGTGCCGGCCGCGTTCACGCTCACCACCGGCAAGGACCACTGGCATGTGCTCCTGCGCGCGCGAGCCATCGAGAACCAGGTCTTCGTGCTCGCGCCGGCGCAGCACGGCAAGCATCCGCGCGGACGACAGACCTACGGCAAGAGCCTCATCGTCGATCCGTGGGGCGACGTGCTCGCGCAGTGCGCCGAGGGTGAGGGCTTCGCGATGGCGAGGCTCGACTTCGCCGCGCAGGACCGAGTCCGCGCGTCGCTGCCGTGCCTGTCTCACCGCCGGATGTGATCGCGTGAGCCGCGAGCGAGCGGCGCCTCGTCCTAGAGGTGGTCGCGGGCGATGTCCGCCCAGGTGCCGGTCGGCTCGAGCTCGAGGTAGCGCTTCCAGTGGCCGCGTGCGCGGGCCTTGTCGGAGAGCGCCTCGTAGGCCATCGCGAGATTGAAATGCGCGTCCGCGAAGCGCGGATCGCTCTTGATGGCCGCCTCGAAGTACGTGACCGCGCGCGAAGCGAAGCCGCGCTCGAGCATCACGTAGCCGAGGTTGTAGTGCGCCTCCGGCTGACGCTCGTCGAGCTCGAGGGCCTTGCGATACAGCACCTCCGCGCCTGGCTCGTCACCGCGGCGGAACCGGATGTTGCCGAGGTTCGTGTACGCGATGGCGAGCTGCGGATCGAGGTCGATGGCCTTCTTGTAGAGACCTTCCGCCTCGTCGAACGTCGACGGGTCCTCGTCGAGCGTGCTCGCCCGCATGTAGAGGTCGTAGGCAGAGCGGGCGCGCGCACCGGGAGTGTCGGGACGGAGGACGCGCACCACGTCGCTGCGTAGGCCCTCGACGCGGAAGTCCATGACCATCTGGCCGCTGATCGGCTCGAAGGTTCCGTCGGCCGCCTGCACCACGACGCGACGACCGTCGCTCACGATGCGGAGCTCCTGGAGGGGACGCGTGACGCGCGGGAGCGCGCGACGAAGCGCGCCGATGGCGGTCGCGACGTCCTTCACGCGGACGCGGCTCGCGAGGAGGTCGTGCGTGGCGCGGAGGGCGATCAGATCCTGGAACGTGTACGCCTTGCGCCCGTTGCGCATCGCGCTCGGCGCGACGATCTCCGCCTTCTCGAGGCTGCGCAGCTTCGCGGGCGTGAGGCCGAGGAGCTTCGCGACCTCGCGCGGCGAGAAGACGTCGGTGACCGGCTCGCTCGTGCGCTGGCTGTCCGGCGCCGGCGCCATCGTGGTGGATGCCGTTGCCGACGCTGCGAGACGCGCCGTCTCACCCGGCTTCGGAGCATCGGCATGCTGGATACGTCCGCCGCCGGGACCGAAGGCGACGTGGATGACCTCGCCACCGCGCTTCTTCTTGCCGCGTGCGCGGCGAGGAGGAGGAGGCGTACGAGGAGGGGTCGTCGACGAGTTGGGCATAGGCGGGTGCGGGGGATCGATCAGAGTCGTCATGGGCCAGTGCGCTTGACCCTCCTTCTCTCTATCAAAGGCGCCTGCACGTCGACGTCAATCCTCAACCCGCGTGGATCTTCAGAGAAGGTGAGCTCGCATACGGTTCGCCCGAGCATGGCTGGTGCTCGGCTCTGTGCTTCACGATGTGCACAGCGAAGTGCGTGCACGTGCACGTGCACGTCTTTTTGCGCGAGCGCGAGGAGGAACGCGCGTTCCTCCACAGGCGTCTCCACAGGTAGTCCCAAGATCAGGGACGTCGTCCCGTACCAGACGCGCTCGCCTCGCTCTTCTTTGACGCCGCCCTCGCTCATCGCGTCGGCGTCTTGAAAGAGATCGCGCCAGCGCCCTTCGGTGGTGCGGATGAACGGACCGGAGCGCTCGACGAGGTCGGGCATTCGGGCCTTCCTGATACTCGGGCCCCGACGCGGACTCACAACGCGATCGTGACTTGCCGGCGCGCCCGCGCGCAACTTCTCGGTCGCGTTACTCGCGCGCCGGATGGACCCGTCGGGGTCCTCTCAGCGCGTCACGGACTCTGGGTCACGGTCGAGCGCGCGGTGAGCAGGCGCTCGGACGGCGCGTCGAGCGGCACCGAGATCGACTCGACGTTGATGCCCTGCGGCGTCGACTCGATCCACGTGGCGTGCGCGACGAGCGGACGCTGCGCGGCCGTGCCCGACTGCGACGGCGGGACAGCGAGACCGTCCGGCGCTTCGCCGATGCTGCCGACGTTGATGATCTGGATGTCGCCGATGGTCCGGTGGAACGGCGTGTGGCTCATGCCGCAGACGATGACGTCGGCCGGGTCGTCGCCGATGAGCGCGTCGACCTCTTCGTCGGTCATGTCGAACGTGAGCGCCTCGGCGGGGTCGACGGGCGAGCCGTGGACGAGCAGGAGCTCTCCGCCGTCTTCGAGGGGAATGCGGACGTGCGTGGGGAGCCGCTTCACGCGCTCGAGGACGAGGTCACCGAGCTCGGTGCGCACCGCCTTCATGCGCTCGATCATCGCCCGCTCGTGGTCGCTGCGCGGACGGATGGCGTTCGGGTCGAGCGTTGCGAGCGCCTTGTCCGAGACGCCCTGCACCATCACGGCGCCGGCCGCGGTGAGGCGGCGCCAGGTCTCGAGCGGATCAGGCCCGGGAAACACGATGTCTCCGGCGACGAGAAGCTTGTGGAATGCACGCTTCTCCGCCGTGGCGAGCACAGCGCGCAGCGCGTCGAGGTTTCCGTGGATGTCCGAAACACAGAGGAGCAGCATCGAATCGGCGGCATCCTAGCAGCGACGGCTGCAAAGGCGAGCCCAACGGCAACGTTGTGCGCGGCGCGGTCGCGTCGCGGGGACGAAACAAGAGCTCGGTCAGATCGCGGCGCGTAGCTCGGCCACGATGGCCTTCACAGCGCTGACGCGGGCCTCGGGCGTCGCGCCTTCTTCGATGCGCCGGACGATGGCCGAGCCGACGACGACGCCGTCGGCGCCGTCCGCCGCTGCTTTCGCCGCCCTGGCTGAGTCGATGCCGAAGCCGACCACGGTCGGCCTTCCGGTGACGTCGCGAACGTGCGCAGCCTGTTTCGCCGCCTCGGCGAGGACGTCGACGGCGCCCGCGCCGCCGGTCACGCCCATCATCGACACGTAGTAGACGAACGGCACCGGCAGCGTCTTCGCGACCTCGGTGATCTTGGCGATGCGGTCGGGCCGGCTGGTCGGCGCCACGAGCGGGATCACACCGAGCCCGCGCTTCGCAGCGAGCGTGCGCAGCGAGAGCGACTCGTCGATGGGGAGATCGACCACGAGGAACGCGTCGACACCGGCCTCGGCCGCCAGCTCGACGACCTTCTCTTCGCCGCGGACGAAGAGCGGGTTGTAGTACCCGAAGAGCACGATGGGCGCGGCGCAGCGAGCGCGCACGGCACGCGCCACACGCAAGGTGGCATCGAGGCCGCCGCCGTTCGCGAGCGCGCGCTGGCTCGCGCGAGCGATGGCGGGTCCGTCGGCGGTCGGATCGCTGAACGGCATGCCCAGCTCGAGGATGTCCGCGCCGGCGTCCGCGCACGCGACCGCGAGGTCGATCGAGCCCGCCTCGTCGGGGTCGCCGCAGCAGAGATACGTGACGAGCGCCTTGCGATGCGCGGCGTCGGCGTGTTGCGCGCGCTTCGCGAGCACGTCTTCGATGCGGCCCATCTAGAGGAGCCTCGCGAGAAGTGTCTCGAGGTCTTTGTCGCCACGGCCCGAGAGGCAAACGACGATGGTGGCCGGCCGTTCGAGCTTCGCCGCGACCTCGGCGGCGATGACGCCGACCTTCGCGAATGCGTGCGACGTCTCCAGCGCGGGAAGGATGCCCTCGGTCCGCGCGACGATGGCGGCGGCGGCGAGCGCCTCGTCGTCGGTGGCAGACAGATAGCGCGCGCGCTCCGAGTCCTTGAGGAACGAGTGCTCCGGCCCGACGCCGGGATAGTCGAGACCGGCGCTGATGGAATGCGCCTCCTGGATCTGTCCGTGCTCGTCGCAGAGGACGTAGCTCTTCGAGCCGTGGAGCACGCCGACGCGTCCGGCGGTGAGCGTGGCAGCGTGCTTGCCGCTCGCCACGCCGTGCCCGGCCGCCTCGATGCCGTAGAGCGTTACGCTCGGGTCGGCGAGGAAGCCGCGGAACATGCCGATGGCGTTGGAGCCGCCGCCGACGCACGCCACCGCGGCGTCGGGCAGCTTGCCGGTGCGCGCGAGCATCTGCACGCGCGACTCCTCTCCGATGACGCTCTGGAACCGCGCCACGAGCTCGGGATACGGATGCGGTCCGGCGGCGCTGCCGATGCAGTAGTGCGTGGTGCCGACGTTGGTGACCCAGTCACGCAGCGCTTCGTTCATCGCGTCCTTCAGCGTGCGCGAGCCCGACACCACCGGGATGACCTTGGCGCCGAGGAGCTTCATGCGGCCGACGTTGGGCGACTGCCGCCTCACGTCTTCCTCGCCCATGTAGACCTCGCATGGGAGGCCGAAGAGCGCGCACGCGGTGGCGGTGGCAACACCGTGCTGACCGGCGCCGGTCTCCGCGATGATCCGCGTCTTGCCCATCTTCGTCGCGAGGAGCACCTGCCCGAGCGCGTTGTTGATCTTGTGTGCGCCCGTGTGACAGAGGTCTTCGCGCTTGAGGAACAAACGACCGAGCGCCTTGCCTCCGGGATCGATGGCGTTCGCGAGCCGGATCGCCTCCGTGAGGGGTGTGGGCCTGCCCACGTAGTTGGTGAGGAGGCTCTTCAGCTCGGCGTCGAACGCCGGCAGCGAGACGATCTGATCCACCGCTGCGGTGAGCTCATCGAGCGCGTGGATGAGCGTCTCGGAGACGTACCGACCGCCGTACGCGCCGTACCAACCGGCGCCGAGAGGAGAAGGACTCTGCA